>JAIXVB010000198.1 GCA_027483245.1 Verrucomicrobiaceae bacterium
AAACGTCTTCCGACCTCGCTTCTCAGTCTGGTGATCTTCGGTTGTCTGGCCCGGCCTGCCACGGCGGAGATCCGCGCGCCTTTGAATCCTGAAGAGCGCACCAATGGTGCCCAGACGCTATCCGTGCTGGAACCCCTGCAAAAACAAATCTCTGCGTGCACGGCCCTGCTGCTCAATGCCAAGGGAGAGGCCATCGCCACGGCCACCTGGGTTGGCGAGGATGGTTATTTGATCACCAAAGCCAGCGAAGTGCCCAATCTGGATCGCTGTCAGGTGCGCTGGTCGGGGGATCAAAAAGCTGCCCTGCGCGAGATCCGCCGCGACACCACGCATGACCTGGTGCTGGCGCAGGCGATTGGCGTCACGGGGATCGAACCTGTGCATTTCGAGCCCGCCAAGCAGCTCAGTTTCGGTCAATGGTTGGTCTCGCCCACGGGCAAAGCCCAGGCGCTGCGAATCGGCGTCGTCAGTGCCAAACGGCGTCCTATTCCTGGCATGGGCGCGGCGATCGGCGTGAGGATGGAAAATGTGGAGTCCGAGTCCGCGCCGAGTGTGCGCATCGTGGACGTCGCGGAGGACAGTCCTGCGGAGGAGGCGGGGCTGCTGGCCTCCGACCTCATCTTGGAAGTCAGTGGGGAAAAGATCACGGATCACAAGCATGTCTTCACCCTGATCTCCCAGCGTCAGCCGGGGGATGAGATTCAGGTCAAAGTGCGCCGTCAGGGCCAAGAAAAGAGCGTGCCGGTGCGTTTGGCCAGCCGCACGCGGGTGATGTCGAACTTCGATGGCGAAGACTTTGCCAATGGCGGCATCTCCATCCGAACCGACCATTATAAAGAGATCATCCAGCATGATCTGCCCCTGGGCACCCGCGACATGGGCGGGCCGCTGCTGGATCTGCAAGGGCGCGTAATCGGCATCAACATCGCCCGAGTCGATCGTGTCACCACCTTTGCGCTGCCCAGTGAGGTTTTTTGGCCGGGGCTGAAACAGTGGATTGAAGAAGACCGTCATCCGCCCAAAGCCCTGCCCGCGAAGTGAATGGCCGCCGGAAGAAGCCTGTGTGCGCTCGCTCGCCCGACCTTTCCAAAGGAAAGCTTCGTGTTCGTTTCTCCGCGAAAAGAGAATATTACTCCAGCATCGCCCGAGCCGTGCGCATGGCTGCATCAGGCACGCTGATGGGCAGCATGTTGTCGCGCATCTGGCGGCCGATCTTGCCGCCGTCTGCCAGCACCTTGGCCACGGCTTCCCCCGTTTCCACCGAGGTGAGGGTGCGGAAGGCGCAATGACGAGAGAGCAGCATCTCCGCATTTCCCTCTTCCTGGCCCGGCACCACATAGTCGATCACGGCAGGGATGCGCGCGGCCAGCACTTCATGGAGAATGGCTCCGCCAGCTTTGCAGATGACCACATCGTGAGTGCGCAGCAGCTCTGGAATGCGTGTGGTCCAGCCGATGATTTCCACGTGTGCTTCCGGCATCTCGTCAGTGAACTTGCGCAGCACGTGATAGAGGCGGGAGCTGTGTTTGCCCACCGGGATGGTGAGTTGCACGCCGGACGCCAGCAGGGGTTTGAGAGAATCGAGCGTGGTGCTGACCCGGCGGGCGGTGGTGGAAGGCAGGTAAAGGATGCGCTGTTTGCCCGGACGATGGGTCTCGGGGGCGAGCTTCTCCGTGAATTGCAGGCTGACGGGAAATCCGGTGATGCGGATCTTGTTGGCGGGCACGCCGAGCTTTTCCACCACCTCACGGGTCTCTGCATCCGCCACGCAGTAGAGATCGCTGGGCTGCATGAGCCAGATGCGATGCACGCTGATGGAGTCGGTGATGATGGTGGCCAGTCTTGGCACCTCCACGCCTTGTTTCCGCAGGGCATCCATGAGGGCTGCGTAGAGCGGGTAAGTGCTGACGATGAGACGCGGCTGAAAGGTCTCGATCTTTTCCCGCAGCCCGCGCACCAGTGGGGCCAGCCAGGCGCTGTCTTGCGGGTCCACATCGGATTTCTCGAGCATCCGATACACCATGCGCCAACCGCTGGGGAAGTGGGTGATGGCCTGCTGGTAGAGGTTCTTTAAAACACTGGCGATCCGTGGCTGCACCTCACTGATGAGGTCGATGGCTTCCACCTCTTCGCCGGGGCATAGACACCGCAGTGCCTCCGCGGTGGAGTATGCGGCGGTGTTGTGGCCATCGCCAAAGCCAGCTGTCAGTACAAGGATCACAGGCGCATCGCTGGCTTAGAAGCTGGGAAAACACAAACAAAATGTCTGTTGCCTGACTCCTGACTGGCAAACCGGCCGAGTGCCCACATAGTTCAGCCCATGAACAAAGGCAGCGCGCTCATCGCCCTCCCCCTGATCGTCCTCACCGCCGTTGTCTTTGTGGCCTGCGGCTCACCCGGGGCTCGCACAAAGGTCGGCCTTTGGGAGTCACGCTACAATGATGCCGCTCTCGGTCGTGTGACCCCGGAGCAGCTCCTCCGCGAGGCCGGGGTGCGCCCAGACCTGATCCCGGCAGGAAAAGTCGGCCGCTACAAATACCGGCCCATGAAACCGCGCTACATCACCATTCACAGCACCCAAAACTACACAGGAGATGCCTACGACCACGCCAAGGCCCTGAAAAATGGCGCCCTCCGCGCGACTCGGCGTCCAGGTGGCAATCGCATCGGTTTCCTCACCTGGCACTTCACCGTGCAGTCGAATGTCTCCATCCAGCACCTGCCCTGCCGGGAGCAGGGAGAGCACGCCGACTTTGACGGCCCGGGGAACAACTACAGCATCGGCATCGAGATGTGTGAACACCGTGGCAACGACCTCGCCCTCACGATCGACCGCACCGCCCGCCTCTCCGCCTACCTCATGTACACGTATGGCATCCCGCTGAATCACGTGGTGCCTCATTATCACTGGCCGCGCCGCAGCCCCTACATCAAGGACCCGCACAAAAACTGCCCGCATTTCCTCATGGATCGGGGTCGTCCAGGGCCCACTTGGCAGTGGTTCCTGCGCCGGGTGAATCTGCACTACAGCCGTCTCATTCCCGGCCCGACACGGTCCCTTGGTTGATCCTCAACCGACATGAAACGCCTCCTCACGTCACTCTGCCTGTTCACGTCGTTTCTGCAGGCAGAGCTGGAACAGCCCGTCGCCAAGCAGGTCATCCTGGCAGACAAACGCATCCACGAGAGCAGCGGCATCGCCCGTAGCCTGCGGCATCCAGGGGTCTTTTGGACCCACAACGACTCCGGCGGTGAACCCTGTGTCTTTGCCGTCAATGCCCAAGGCAAAACCCTGGCGAAGATGCGGGTGCCCAAGGCCGCCAACTTCGACTGGGAAGACATCGCCAGCGGCCCCGATGCGCAGGGAAAACCCAGCCTCTTCATCGCAGACATCGGGGATAACCTCACCATCCGCCCCACGGTGCAGATTTATCAGATTCCAGAGCCGGATCTCCCGGACGACCCGGCCAATGAACACGAAACGGCCCCCCCGCAGATCTGGCATGTCGCCTACCCCGATCGCCCCCACAATGCCGAGAGTCTCCTCGTGCATCCCCAGACCGGCAGGCTCTACAGCGTCACCAAATCCGAGGATGGAAACAGTGCTCTCTATGCGCTGCCGCATCCCCTGGTTTCAGGGAAAGCCATGACGCTGGAAAAAATCCTGCCGCTCACCTTTCCCGCCTTAAAACGCCTCGGCAAACGTCCCTCCGACGCCCAAATGACCACGGCGGCCAGCTTTTCACCCGATGGCTCCCGGCTGGTCATCGCCACCTACAACCACCTGCAAGAGTGGCGCATCCGTGGCAAACAGACCCTGGTCAGCGCCCTGGCACAGCCCGCGCAACTCATCGAGCCCCCAGCCCTGCGGCAGATGGAGGCGGTCTGTTACGATGCCGATGGCCGCAGCCTCTGGATCACCAGCGAGCAATTGCCTGCTCCGCTGATCCGACTCGCGCGTTGACGAAGCGCTGCATCAAGCCCCCTAACCGATCTGCGAGAGAATGGCCGAGGCGATCTTGTCAGCCTGCGCTTCGAGATACTCGACATCGCGTCCCTCGATCAGCAGGCGGATCAGCGACTCTGTGCCGGAGTAACGCAGCAGCACGCGGCCGTAATCCCCGAGCTTCTTCTCCGTCTCCTTGATGATCTTTTGAGCCTCCACCAGTTCCGTGATCGGCGGTTTGGAGCGCACGCGCAGGTTCCGAGAGCTTTGCGGGAACTTTTTCAGGCACTTGCGCAGTTGGCTCAGGGGCTCGCCCGTTTCCTTCATGATGCGCAGGACCTGCAGACCCGCGATCAGGCCATCCCCCGTCGTTGCCCAGTCGCCAAAAATGATGTGCCCGCTCTGTTCACCGCCCAGATTCAGGCCGCGCGAGTTCATTTCTTCCAGCACATACCGATCTCCCACATTGGTGCGGATGACACGGCCGCCCAGGCGGGAGACCAGATCGTCCAGCCCGTAGTTGCTCATGATCGTCACCGCCAGGGTGTTCTGTTTCAGGGTGCCTTTCCGCAGCATGGACTCCGCCGCGATGGCCATCAGCTCATCGCCATCCAGCGCGATCGCTTCCTCATCACAGAGCGCGATGCGGTCTGCATCCCCATCATGGGCCACCCCCGCTTGCGCTTGGGATTGCCGAACCAGCCTCTCCAGCTCCTCACTGTGCGTGCAGCCACAGGCCTCATTGATGTTAAAACCATCCGGCTCACTGTGAAAGACCTGCACATCCGCGCCCAGCGCCTCCAGGGCCAGTGCACTGGTGTAAGAGGCCGCCCCGTGCGCATTGTCCAGCGCCACTCGCATGCCATCCAGGCGGATGCCGCCCATGCTGGCCACCGCGTGGGCCACGTAACGCTCCACACTGTCCGTCATCCGGCTCACCCGCCCGATCCCGCGTCCCTCAGGCCGTGCGGCCTCCTGGGTCTCGCCGAGCACGATTTTCTCGATCGCGATCTCCGTCGCATCGTTGAGTTTGCGTCCGTTGCCGTGGACAAACTTGATGCCGTTGTCTTGGAAAGGATTGTGGGAGGCACTGACGATCACGCCGAAGTCCGCCCCCGTCTGCGCCGCCAGCATGGCCACCGCCGGTGTCGGCACCATGCCCACCAGCACCGCATCCACCCCGGCTGAGTTCAGCCCCGCGACCAGCGCCGCCTCCAGCATCTCCCCAGAGGCCCGCGTGTCTCGGCCGATCACGCAGCGTGGGCGTTCCCCACTTTCCTTGCGACTCAGCACCGCCGCCGCTGCCTGTCCCAGGCGCAGGACGAACTCAGGAGACATGGGATGACGATTGGCCACCGCGCGGACGCCGTCGGTGCCGAAGAATTGGCGCTTTTCAGACATAGAGCGCGCGCTCTACCGCAGGA
>JAIXVB010000622.1 GCA_027483245.1 Verrucomicrobiaceae bacterium
CCTTGACTGCGAAAGCGCGCATCCACATAGACGGAATGTTCGACGGTGTATTTGTAAGCTGGAAAACTGCGAAAGGGTCCGTAACTGGCGAATCCCATGAGCTCTCCCGAATCGTTCACCACACCGATCACTGGATAACTTCCTTTTTGTTTGGCATCCCACCAAGCCGCCATCACCTCAGGCGAGCGTGGTTCATAATCGTAGAGCGCTGTGGAATGAAGGATGGCTTCATTGAGGATGCCGCGAATGGCTTCGAGATGTTGTGATTCACAATCAATCCAGTTCATGAGTGGCACCGCTAAGGTTGGAGTCAGTGAGGCAGGGGACAGATTTCTTCAATCGCCAAACGCAGTGCCTGGATCATCTGGCGCTGCTCTGAATCGGAAATGGCGAGTGGAGGCATGAGTACAATCGTGTCCACGACTGGTCGAGTCAGCAGTCCATGTCTGCGTGCGGCAAGACAAACCTTCACGCCCATCAAGGACTCGGGGGCATAGGGTCCAATCTCAACTCCTGCGATGAGGCCACATTGACGGATGTCTTTTACCTGTGGCAGTTCACGCAAGCTCTCTAACAAACTCTGAAACAAAGTTATTTTAGATGGCAGGCTTTCCATCACTCGCTCTTCACGAAAGACCTGCAAGCTTCCCAAAGCGGCTGCACAGCCAAGTTGATTGGCTGTGTAACTGTGACCGTAATAGAAGGCACGTCCAGGTCCCAGGAAGCCCTTGAAGACACGTTCTGTCGTGAGGGTCGCTGCAAGAGGTAAATAGCCACCCGTGATGCCTTTGGCGAGACACAGGAAGTCTGGAATCACGTCTTCATGTTGGCAGGCAAACATCGTTCCGGTGCGACCAAAACCAGTCATGACTTCATCAAGAATGAGGAAGATGTCGCGCTCACGACACCAGGCGCTCAAAGCGGTAAGCATTCCCTTTGGCCAGAGTCGCATTCCCGCGCTGCCTTGAATCAAAGGTTCAATGATGACTGCGGCGAGCCGTGAAGTCACTTCCAGGGTCAAGGAGTCGAGAGAGTCAAAGTTTGCGACGCGCTGCACTCGATACCCAAAGTCATTGCCACTGCCCTTGAAAATGGGGATGCCACCCACACTGGCAGCACCGAGGGTATCACCATGATACGCGTGATCGAAGGCCAGTATCGTATCGCGTTGAGGTTGGTCGTTTTGCTTCCAAAACTGCAAGGCCATGCGCATGGCGCACTCAATCGCCGTGGAGCCATTGTCAGAAAAAAACACCCGGCTCAAGGCGCTGCCTGGCAAAAGATCGACGAGCTGTTTTCCGAGCTGAATGGCCGGTTCATGCGTGAACCCGAGAAACGAAGTGTGCGCCACACGATCGACTTGATCACGAATCGCTGTCGTAATCGTGGGATGATTGTGCCCATGAATGTTTGTCCAGATGGAGCTGTTCCCGTCGAGATACTCTTTGCCATGTTGATCCGTCAGCGTGCAACCTTTTCCAGAAACGAGCATCATCGGCTCATGCTCGTCCGCACACCACGCCTGCATGGGCGTGAAGGGATGCCAAAGGTGCTGTTTTTCGAGAGAGAGAAGCGGATGGGTCACACCTCAACATGGAGCAGACCACCAGAAACGAACAAAGGAAAAGATGGTTCCAAAACATCTCTTCCATGAGATTAAGTCTCTCGGCGGCGCGTCTAACTCAAAAGGTTTTTCATTCACCCTTGCGCGCTAATCAAGGTTTCGCAGGATTGAGCAGTTTGTTCACTTGTTCCAGTGCTTGCTTGGCCCCTTGGGGATCGTAGCCGGTTTTGACCCAGGCGATTTTGCCATTCGGACCGATGATGACGGTGTGGGGGATGCCTTCGACTCCGAACTGCTGACCGATGCGTTGTTCGGCATCCAGGGCCACGGTGAGTTTCCAATTTCGGGTCTCGATGAACTTTTTCACCAGCTTGGCGGACTCCGCCTGATTGACGCCGATGAAGCGGACTTTTTTGGCATCGACATCGCTCATGGCGGCGATCATTTCGGGCATGCCTTTGATGCAGGGTCCGCACCAGGTGGCCCAGAAATCGAGCACGATGACTTTGCCCTTTTCCTTGCTGAGATCAAACTCGCCACCGTCGAGCAGTGGGAGTTTAAAGGTCGCCGCTTCTTTGTTCAGCAAGGGGGAGCTTTGTCCTCCTATTTCAGGAAGCACGGGTTCAGGGGCAGGGCGGGCTTTCCAGTTGTTAAAGGCTGTCTGTGCGGGGCTGGCGACTGAAGGTTTTGTGCGCAGGGTGTAGGCGTCTGGCATCGGGATCTTCATCTTGCCGAGCAGGTCATGGCTGCCCTCGATGTGATCTCCTGTGAACTTGTCCACCTTGAGTGCGAGTCGTGCGCCGTTGGTCAGCACAAACCAATGCGTGGCTGTGTTGGGGGGCTCGGTGGGTGACTTTGTGGGGCTTTGCTTATCTTCGAAATCCAACCAAACCGCTGCACTCACGCGGTCGCGTGGGACTTGTAGGGTCTCTAAACCTGAGCGCATGGCAAGGTGACCTGCGGTGGCGGCCTCAAGGACTCCACGCAGCAGATCACCGTTGGGCGCGAGCAAGACGTGTTTCGGAGGATCTTCTTGGCGAAAGCGTGGAATCATCAGGGCTTGGAGTTTGGCCTGTTCATCCACCGTGGGGGAGGTGACTCTGCCTGGAACGACGCGGGAATTGAAGTTGAGCATGGAAACTTCACGCTCCGAGTTTCCCCACAGGCCAAAAGGCTCGAGGATGATGCCTGTGCCTGAGCAATTCTCGGGAGAGAGGGGGATCTTGCGGACGGAGACACCTTTGATGAAGACCTCCACGTGCTTCTCCATCATAGCGATGCGCACGAGCACCTTTTCATCTGATTTCACCGAAATGATGCGTTGTGAATCCATCTGATTCTCAGTGCTTTCGAGTCCAAAGGTGACCTGATTGCTGTAGCGACCGAAGAGCAAATTCATGCTTTTACTGGACTTGTCCAAGCCATCGCAAAACAGCCGAATGCGCATCGCTCCGAAGCCTCTTTGGTCGCCGAAGTTAAACTTCACTTCATCGCTGTGAAGGTAGTTTGCATGGCCCCAGGAAGCACCGGGTTTGATCGTGAGTCCGGCAGGGCCGACAATGACATCCGCGCTGTTTCCACGCACGACTTGCCAAGCCGGATCTTTAAAACCTTCCAAATTCACCTGACTGCCACCAAAATGAATGGCTCGCAATTGGGAAGCGGGCAAGGTGGCCGCAGGCACAAGGCTGGTAGTGATGTCTGCACGTTCTTTATCCAGTGAGTTCAGCTCGCCAGGGATCACATCTCCCGATCGCAGATAAAACAGGGTGGGTTTCCCAGTGGACTTCAAATCAGTGGGCAATGCGCGGGTGATGTCGAGCTCAAGGTTAGGCGCGAAGGGTGTTTCGCGCCTGGCTCCGATCGCGAGCCAACGCAGATTCGGAGTGCTGTTGGTGCGAAGCTTGCCGTGCAAGTTCATCTTGCCACTGGTGACCTTGTCTTGTTTCGCAAAGAC
>JAIXVB010000215.1 GCA_027483245.1 Verrucomicrobiaceae bacterium
ACCGCTGCGCCAGTTGGGCAAGACAGCGCTGTCCGCACGGAAAAACTGCTCGAAATCACGAACGCGGGTCTCCCACACCGAAAAGAGCAGATCCGTGTGTGGCACGGGCACAAACTTCATGCCCAGGCTGTTTTCCCAGGGTGAAGCCAGGGAGGCCGTGGTTGGCGGACGCCAGTGAGCTTGCGCCAGCGGCCAATTGGCGATCAACATGCCCGAGATCGCCCCGATCCCCAGGACGATGGAAATGCCTGCGGTGAGCAGCAAATGCCGCTGTTTTCGATGCCCTTCCCGATGCGCCTTGGCGATTTTATTCACCGCTGTCGCCAGCTCCTGAACCGAACTCAGGCGGCGTGTCGGATCATCCGCCAGCGCCTGTTTCATGATCGTGTCCAGCCGCCGATCCAGGCCTGTTTTCTCTGACAAACGCGTGAACTGCCCCAATGGCACCACGCCTGTCAGCAGCTCATAAAGCAAGACGCCCAGCGCATACACATCCGCCCTGGCATCGGCCACACCGCTGCGGCAGATCACCTCTGGGGCAACATAGTAGGGCGTGCCAAAGGTGTCTCGAGTCTGCGTGAACCCATCGGCGAAACAGGTATCGACCAGGGTCTTTGCCAAACCAAAATCGGCCACTTTCACCGTGCCATCCGCACCGATGAGGATGTTTGCGGGCTTAATGTCCCGATGCACCAGCCCGCGCTCATGAGCATGAGCCACCCCCGCACAGACTTTGGCAAAGATGTCGAAAGCGCGATCCATCTCCAGGCGCTGAGCCCGCAGCAGACGCCGGAGATCACAGCCATCCACATACTCCATGACGAGAAAGTGCCGGTCATTCGCCGTTTCGCCATGATCCAGCACCCGCACCACATTCGGGTGATCCATCTGAGTGAGGGCCGCCACTTCCACCTCAAAACGCGCCGTCACCTCAGGGTCACGTGTGAGACGACCTGCCACGACCTTCAAGGCAACGATCTGACCGCGTGCGGAGAGGATGGCGCGATACACTTCCCCCATGCCACCCCCGCCCACCAACTCGAGGATTTCATAACCCTGCACGTTCACCGAGAGCGGTTCCTTTTCCTCCAACTCAGGGTCCGCAAAGCTCAGCAAATCCAACTGCATGCCACGCGCCACGCACTTTGGACACAGCCCCCCGACGAGCAATTCCGCACGTTCACAGCGTCCACAGCGGGGACATTTCAGAGAAGGATGCAGGGACTCACTCACGGCTCAGGACACTCAACAAATAACGCAGTTCTTCTTCGACATTGGCCCCAGGCATCAGGGTGCCCGCCACCTCCTGGCGCAGCACATCGGCCAGACGTCGCCTCGCCCGATGCACTTCCAGCTTCACTTGATTCTCGGTCATGCACAGGTCCACCGCAATCTCGGCATGGGGCTTGAGCAGATCTGGGCTGACAAGACCGACCTTCAGGGCATTGAACAGGCATCCACGTCCACGTGACTGATAACGTTCTTCCAAGCTCCGCATCGCCGCGCACATGACCGACCACGCCCAGCGTCGATCGAACCACTGATCCGCGGCCTCCGGCTGGCTCGGCACATCGAAGACCTCCGCATCATCCATGGAGACAAAGCTGCACCCGCCCGAGCGTTTTTGCCGCACGGCATCACGCCGCACGGTCGCGAGATGGTTGCGCACCGACTGGCGCAAATAACTGCGCAGGCGCCCGCGTTCTTGGGAGACGCTGTGGATGCCATTGCCGTTGATGAAACGAGTCATGAACTCCTGAGTCTCATCCAAGGCTTCCTCACGATCACACCCCAGGGCGCGGAGATACGTGTAAATTGCAGGCCAGTAAGTGCGGCAGAGTTGCTCCAGAGCCTCTGCCGATTCAGGATCACCGCGCTGCACCTTCAGCACCGTCGTCCAAGCCGTCGCTGGAAAACAAGCGCGCGCAGTGATGGATTGAGTGTCGTGCATTCGAGGAGAAACCACCATTGGCAAGGGCATAGGTGAATCACAAGGGTTTAACCAAAAAGATGCATTTGAAATATCAGGTCTGGCATCTTGCCATCAAGCCATGCATTAATGCAAAATAGTTGCCAATCATGTTGACGCGAATGCAACTTCTTTGCTTTAGTAGAACTCTGTTATGGCCTTCACCTTTCACACCCGCTTTCTCCTGGCGTCTCTATTGGGCGCGGTTGCATCCGCCGCCTCTGCGCAGTCTGGCGATCAATTCAAATCCCAACGTAGTCAGCGATACGAATACTCGACCAACAGTGCCCTGTCGTCTCCCGTTGTGCTGCCCATGGATGGCAAGCTGGATGCCAGCGATTGGCTAACAGGACTGGACATCAGCCTCGCTGACAAAATCTTCCCGCACATGCATCTGGACACCGTGATGGGCACGGCTTCGCGGAATCAGGAAGAACTCGCGGTGGGACATCACGATCCCATTCGCCGAGATGGCGTGACCTTTCAAAACTTGGAGTTTTCCCTCTCGGGTCGTCTGGATGATCACAACGAGTTTTTCATCACCTATGCCGGAGCGGTCGGTGAGGACGATGAGATTGATCCGATCTTCGAGGAGGCCTTTTGGAAGTTCAAAAACATCCCTGGTGGCTTCGAGCTGAGACTGGGCCGTGTGTACAATCGTTTTGGCATTCAGAACACCTATCACCCCCACGGCTTTGATTGGGTGGATCAATACTTTGTGAACACGCGGATGTTTGGAGATGACTCCCTGACCACACTCGGAGCGGAAATCACGTGGCTGATGCCCGTGCCGTGGACTTCGCAATTGGACCTGGCTGTGGGTCAGGCACCGAGCCATGAAGAGCATGAAGAAGGTGCCTTTGGCGGTCAATATCATGCGGAAGAGTCTCACTTCACGGACGACGCCACCTTGACCGTGGCCAACTGGACCAATGTGGTGAACTACAACGACTTTCATCAGTTCCGCGCCGGAGTTTCAGGCGCTTGGGGTGCCAATCATGCGGGTTATCAGACCAGCGTGTATGGCGCACACTTTGAGTATCAATGGCGTGAAAATGGCTTCGATCCCGGTGGCAGTTACTTCCGCCTGCGTTCGGAGGCGATGTTCAATCGATTCAAAGTGGAGGATGAACTCGGCATCGATCAGAACCCGGTCACGCAACAAGACTTCGGCGGTTACGTGAGCCTGCTTTACGGCCTGCCCTCACGCTGGGAATTCGGTCTGCGTGGCGAGTATGTGGCAGGCAATGGCGAGACCCAGGTCGATGCTCGTTTCCGCGCCAGCCCAGGCATCACTTGGTATGCCAATGAAGCCCGCACGATGCGTTTCCGCCTGCAATACAACTACGATCACTCCAACATCCGCGGCACCGATCATGGGCTCTGGGCTCAGGTCAGTCTGGCCTGGGGTGGTCCTGAGGTCCGCTGAGTCTGGCCGAACAAATTCACCTTCGCCTCCGTATCTTCCAGGGCACCTTGGCAACAAGGTGCCCACTGCCTTTTCTCCACCATGAAAACCCTGATCACCCTTCTCACCCTCGCCGCTTGCAGCCTGTCTGCCCAGGCCGCTCTCAAAGTGGCCACGCTGCACCCCATCTTGGCCGATGTCGTCCGCCAGGTCGGCGGCAGCCATGTGGAGGTCATCGAAGTCGTGAAAGCCGGGAGCGATGTCCACCACTTCGAGCCCTCCGCCAAAGACATCGCCGCCATGCGTGGCGCTCCCCTCATTTTTGCCTGTGGCAAGCATCTGGAAACCTACCTGGACAAACTGCGCGACAGTGTCGGCAGTGGCGTCAAGGTGGTGGAAGTCGGCAAACTCATCCCCTCTCTGCTGCTGGATCCCAAGCAGGAAATCTTCGTCTGCTGCCCCGCTCACGCCAAGAGCAGCATCGACCCTCATTGGTGGCACAGCGCCGAAAACATGAAACGGGCAGCGCGCATCATCGCCGATGAACTGGCCACCGCAGACCCCAGCAACCAAGCCAGCTACGAAGCCGGTGCCAAGGCCGCCAGCGCGCGCTTTGCCGAATTGAAAAGCTGGGCTCAGCAGCAAATCGCCATCATTCCCCGTAGCGATCGCAAGCTCGTCACGGCCCACGCGGCCTTTGGTTACTTCTGCAAAGAATACGGCTTCAAAACCATCCCCATGCTCGGCATCGGCCGCAGCGATGACATCTCTGCCCAATACATCGCCCAGACCATCCAGGCGATCCGCGATCACAAGATCAAAGCCGTCTTCCCCGAGGACCAAGCCAATCCCAAAGTCCTCACCGAGATCGTCCGCAGCACCGGTGTGAAAACCGGAGAAGCCCTCATCGCTGACGGCACTGCCAAGGACGCTCACACCTTCGAGACCATGCTCTCCCACAACGTCCGTGCCATCGTCGCGGCGCTGAAGAGCGAATGATCCACCGGTGAGCGAGCGAGCCCTGCGCTCGCCTCCCCTGCCCCTGACATCAGGCCCACGCCTTTCACGACGGTGCCTGTTGACGCCGCGCCACCCCGCTCCGACTTGTTGCAAACAATGCGCGGTTTCCCACCCATCCAGATTTTCATCCTCGGCCTCGCCTTTGGCCTGCTCGCCCTCCCCTTGGCGCAGCTCACCACGGGTTATGAACGACGGAGCGACTCGGCGGTGGAGAGTCCTGGAAACACCGGCGATCCGCAGGTGGTCAAAGGTGGCAGCGATCACCCGGAAGGCGAACACAAACACGTCGAGGTTCCTTCGCTCCTGCGGGTGCGCTTCGCCCATGCACCCCTGACCCTCAGCCTGAAACAAGAAGGCACGGAGCTTTTCACGCAAACCGATCTGTCGAAATCTCCGCTCGAGATCAAAGCCAATCTCGAGATCAATCATGAAGGCAATGAAGTCATGCTCACCGCCACCTGGCCTCCCGGCACCCCGGACACCGCGCTGACGGTCGAGATCGAGCCCGATGGCTTTGAGACCCGCAGTGAGACCCGCTGGTCCAGCAACGCGGCCTTGAACGAAGTCCTCACCTACACCTGGTAATGCACGCCCACGATTTCAAAAAAGAACACGTCTGCTGGGGCGGCGGCGGTTGCGGTCACTCGCACAGCCATCGTCTGGAGGTGCGTGACCTGCGCGTCAGTTATCAAGAAGTGCTCGCCCTCCAGGGCATCAGCTTTGCCACTGAATGTGGACGCAGCATCGCCCTCATCGGACCGAATGGCGCCGGAAAAAGCACGCTGCTCAAGGCTCTCGCGGGTCTGCTTCGGGCCGATGCCGGCAGCATCCTGTGGCGCGGCAAACCATTGACGCGCAGCAGCCATGAGATCGCTTATTTGCCTCAGCGTGGCGATGTCGATTGGAACTTCCCCATCACCGTTCGGGGTTTGGTCGAGATGGGACGTTACCCCAACCTCGGTTGGTGGAAAAAATACTCCAAGCACGATGCTGACATCGTCGAGCGTGCGCTCACCGCCATGAATCTGCGGGATCTGCAAGATCGCCAAATCAGCGCTCTTTCGGGCGGTCAGCAGCAGCGCGCCTTTGTCGCCCGTGCCCTAGCACAGGAAGCCCACGTCCTCTTGCTCGATGAACCCTTCACCGGGCTCGACAAACCCGCGCAGGACAATCTCAGCCGCCTCTTCAAAGAACTCGCCGCCGAGGGCCGCCTTCTCATCGCCAGCCATCACGATCTGCAAACCGTGGAAGGCAACTTCGATGACGTCCTGCTCATCAAGCGCAGCCAAATCGCCTTTGGAGAAGTCAAAGACGCCTTCACGCCTGAGACCATCAAACGCGCCTACGATACCACTCCCACAGGCCAAAATGAAGGCTAAACACGCAAGACTGCCCTCTGACCATGCCTGCTGACCTCCCCTCACTCGCTGACTTTCTCGCCGAGCCCATTGCCAAACGAGCGCTCCTTGCCTGCCTCATGATCGGCTTCGCCAATGGCTTTGTCAGCGCCTTTGTCGTGCTGAGAAAATCGGCCTTGAAGATCGGCACCCTTTCCCACGCCCTGCTGCCAGGCATTGCCCTGGCCGTACTGATGGTGGGACTCACGCAGTGGAGCGCGCTGGCAGGGGCCATCTTTGCCGCACTCATCGTGGGTCTCGGGTCCATCTTTCTTTCTCGCACCTCACGGCTGGATCAGGACACCTCCATGGGTATCCTTTACACCACCGCCTTTGCCGGAGGTTACCTCATCCTCACGCAACTCAATGTTCGGCAAAAGCTCGATGAATGGCTCTTTGGCAGCATCGTCGGCATGGCTGACAGCGACATGTGGATCGCCTTTGGCATCAGCGCCATCGCCGTGATCAGCCTCACCGCCCTGCAGCGCCCCCTGCTCATCTATCTCTTTGAGCCCAACATCGCCGCCAGCCTGGGTGTGCCGGTGCGTTTTCTCAATTACGCCACCTTTGGCATCACCATCCTCGTCCTCATCTCCTCCCTTCAGGCCGTTGGTTGCATCCTCAGTGTCGGCCTCATGGTCGCACCCGCGGCCACCGTTTATCTGCTCACCAACAACACCCGCGCGCTCTTTTGGGGAGGTGGCCTCATCGGTGCCTTTGGGTCCGTGCTCGCCTTCTTTCTCAGTTACCCGCTCGGCTGGTCCGTCAGTGCCAGCATCATCGTGGTTCTCGGTGGACTCTTCTTATTGGCCTACATCTTCAGCCCGCGTTACGGCCTCTTCAGCAAACGCGGTCGGGTCTGATCAGCGCGTCAGCAGCCAGCCCAGAATGAGCCCCCGCGCGGTCCAGCCAAAGGTCCGCAGCCAGTTGGTCAGCACGAGACTGTTCACCACCCTTTTCGAGTAACCAAACATCAGTCGCGTGTGCATCGGGGCCTGAAAAAGGGCCGTTGAAAGCCACGCCAGCCCGATCAAACCCAGGCTCGCGAGGAAAAGAACGCTGCGCTCCCCCTGCCACACCAGCAGGGCCGCCGTCGCCACCTCTCCCAACATCAGCGGCACCACCAAG
This sequence comes from Verrucomicrobiaceae bacterium, assembly GCA_027483245.1. Taxonomy (GTDB): domain Bacteria; phylum Verrucomicrobiota; class Verrucomicrobiia; order Verrucomicrobiales; family Verrucomicrobiaceae; genus Prosthecobacter. Next base: position 6,923 of record JAIXVB010000215.1, read on the forward strand.
AACGCGATGCGCCTGCAATGCCCGGCGTGATAAGTCGGGAACGCCGTCTCACCCACGGCATGAAACAGCGGGTATTGGACAATCTGGACATGCCAGATCAGCCCGACCATGGCCCAGGTCAAAAAAGCGTGAAGATGCATCATCGGCCTCTTATGCCTCAGCCCCTTGGCCTGCTCAATTGATGATTGCCTTTGTCACCGCCAGCGTCCACTACCCTCCCCTTTTTATGGCAGGACATTCCCCTCTCGAACTCGGCAAAGCTTTTCTGGCTGAAAATGCCACCCGCCCTGGCGTCATCACCACGGCCAGCGGCCTGCAATACCTCGTCCTCACCGAAGGCAGCGGCAAGAGCCCGACCCTGAAGGACACCGTCGTCGTTCACTACCGTGGCACCCTGATCAATGGCGCGGAATTTGACAGCTCCTACAAACGCGATGAACCCGCCGAGTTCCCCCTGAAGCGCGTCATCAAAGGCTGGAAAGAAGGCGTCCAACTCATGAAAGAAGGCGCCAAATTTCGTTTCTTCATCCCCTCGAAACTGGCCTATGGCACCCGCGGTTCAGGCATCGACATCGCTCCAAACGAAGCCCTTATTTTTGAAGTGGAGCTGCTGAAGGTGTGGCAGGACTGACAGTCCCTTTGACCTTGAAAGTCGCGGCCACTTCTTCAAACAACGGAAACGTTTTCGCTTCTCGGCCAGGCAGCGTCCAGCAGAGGATCTGGGTCAAGGTGTCCCCTGTGTCCACGGAGGTGTGTTGATAAACAATGTCGATGTTGTCCACCTTGCCCGTCAAACGGCAGCGCAGCGCGGAATAACTCCCAATGGTCAGAGGCTTGAACTCGCTCTGGGAGCCGTTCGTCAGGGTCTTCATCATCTCTCCGACGATCAGATTGGCAAAGGGCTCCAGCTCCATGTTCAGTTCCTTTTTCGATTCGGTGATGAGCACCATGTACTGCTCACGCAGCAGATTCCCAGCGCCCAGATCGGCGTCCTCATTCAGGTCAGGCATCGTGCTCCAACCCCGCGGCACGGTGATCATGAGTCGGCCACTTTTGGAGGTCAGCACTTTGTCCACCTTATCGGCTTCCAGCAGCATTTTTTGAATCTCAGGAAACCCGTAAACACCCGCCACCCCAAAGGCCGCCAAACTCAGCACCGCGCTCAGGCAACAGATCACCACCCAAGCCCGGGTTTTCTTTCCACAGGCCTTGATCAGCGCCACGATGAAGAACACTGACACCGCAAAACCGATCAGTGCGCTCACACCCGTAATCGTCAATGCTTCAGAAGTTTTTTGCGATAATTCAGCCAAGATCATGCCCGCTTTTACTAGCCAGCTCGGAAAGTAGCAACCGACAATTTTGCACCCCAAGCACCTGCGTTTCACGACCCCACACCCCACGGAGTTTCCTGGAACATCCCCCCAAGAGAGCTTGAAAGAGCCCTTCACACTTTGAGTTTAAAAAAGCCCACCTCGAATCATGAAGCCCCTCGTCTCACTCCTCAGCCTCAGCGCACTCTTCGCCACGGGGCTCACCACACAGGCTCAGACCACAGCCCCCACCGCCAAGAAGTCAGGCCTGGAAAGCCGACTCGAACAGGCCCTGAAACTCTACCCCGATGCCGATGCCGACAAAGATGGCACCCTGTCGATCAACGAAGCCCTGGCCTACCTCGAAACCCACCCGGATCTCCGTGACAAACTGCGCGCTAAAAGTGGCGGCGGCGGCAGCAGTTCTCAACCCGCCTCCTTTGCCCCAGGAGCCAAAGGCACACGAGTGTTTGTCTGTGCCCACAGCTACATGATCTTCACTGCAGGCATGCTGCCCGCTGTGGCCAAGTCCGCCGGCCTTTCTCATCTCGAAGCCGGACGCCAAATGATCGGCGGTTCCCAGGTCATCCAACACTGGAATCTGCCCGATGAAAAAAACGAAGCCAAAAAGGCCCTGCGCGCGGGCATCGTGGATGTGCTCACCGTCTCCCCGAATCTGCTGATGCCC
>JAIXVB010000053.1 GCA_027483245.1 Verrucomicrobiaceae bacterium
ACCTGTGCGGTGCCATCGCCGCCAATGCCATAGTTCACAGCGCCGAGCTTGGCGTAGTGCTCCTTCCAGTGAGGTTGCTCTTTCCATCCTTGGGTGAGGGAATCGCCGAGGAAGATCAGGGGCACGTTGCCTTGCTTCGTGCGCTTGACTTGGCCTTCAAAAGTCTGCTTCCAGCCGGTGGGATACTCGGGGTAAAAGCCCTCTGCGGGATCGCAGGAGTGCTTGGCTTTGGGCGGACCTTGGGGCTTCGGCAGTGACACACTTTTGGGCAGGGCATTCGCGCCGACCTCTTTGCCATCGGCACTCACGTCATCGAGCCATGCTTTGCCAGGGCCATTGAGCATGAGCTGAATGCCGACACGCGCGGTGCCGGGTGGCAGCGTGACCTCACCGCGCACTTGCTTCCAGTTCATGCCGGTGAGGCTATTGCCGATGATGTTCATCGAGAGGCTTTTCCATTCAGCGGAGAAACTCTGCACGGCCAGCATGGCATTCGCGCCGCCATCGGCCCGCAGCCAACTGCTGACTCGCAAGCGCTGACCGCCCGTGGCATCAAAGACCTGCGCCACCTGGCCTTGCACGTTGCCTCCGAGGCTGGTGATGCACAAAGAGGAAGGTGCACTGTGATAGGTCTCGGTATCGCGCGTGACTTTGGCCTTGCCATCGAGCCCCCAATCGTTCGTCCATGCGTCCGGCCTTTCGTTGCCATCGGTCAGCTCAGGATTCTTGAGCGCGATCTTCAGCAAGGGCAGCGGCGGGATGTTTTTGGAGCCTCACCGGCGGGCTTGTCGGCCAGCGGTGTTGCCAGCGGCTGCCTTGGCGTGCCACCGCCGCCGATGCGGTCTGCCGCGTTGTTATCCACGACATGCAGCAGCGGTAGCAGCTGGCGCATGTCTGCCTCATAGTCCTTCCACTCGCTGCTCAATGGGTGGCCAAACTTGGCTTTCACCTCATCACTGACGCCGAGTTCGGCACAGAGATAAAAGACCTCATGCGCGGAGTCATCGACGATGTAGGCCCCGTAGTCCTGGAAGGCGTGGAACAGCTTTTTGGCGACGGCTGTTTTCAGCGGGAGTTCGCTGATCTTCACCTCCGGCCGCAGCGCCAGCAGGCTACCGATGACCACGGCCTTGTTGCTGCCCTTGTAGTTGCCTTTGGCATAGCTGTCCGCATAGGCTGCCGGCCAACGGAAGCCTTTTAAACTCTCGTCAAAGAAGCAATACTTTGCGCACAAGACATCCACTTTGAGCGCGTGGCGGATGGGTTCATCGCTGGTGAGTTCGCCCAGCCTCACGCTGCCTCCGAGCGCGCTCATGCGACTGCCGCCATGGCTACCCACGATGCCATCCCCATGCAGGTCGCTTTCACCAAAGGTGTAGGCAAACACGGGGCCACCGGGCTCGGGTCGGCAAAGCGGGCCGAGATGCCGCACGGTGCGTCCATCCGGCATCAGCAGTGCGGCGCAGAAGTTCGGTGTCCAATATTTCCGCGCATCGGGCACCACGTCTTGATCATTGATCCGCACCGGTGGCAGATGTTGTTTCCCACCGGCTCGCGTCTGCCAGCTCAGCGGTGCAAATAAGGGCCGCTCCGGCGCATCCGGCGCGACGCGCAGCAGCACTTCGTCATCCACCGCGAACCCACCCGTGGCCTGAAAGCCTGCGGGCACATAGCTGGCCTCGCTGCCGATGGGCATGTTCCAGATGCTTGTCGTAGCAAAAGGCCGCAGCCACGGATCACGAAGGGCTTCCTCCGCATGCAAAGCCAAGGCGGTGAGGAGAAAGGCGAGAGTGAGATGAAAGGGGCGCATGGAAGTGGGTTGGATACAACACTGCTGCCGACGCGTCCATTGTCCCAACGGGCAAGAAGAGTCGCTAGCGCCGCTCCACTCGCAGTCTTACAAAGCGGCGATTCGGGTCGAGTAGCGCATTGTTGTCAACGAAGTTCACAGGCGCGCCGGATTGACCGGAATAGATCGCGGCGGTCTGCCACTGGTTGAGGTTGTCTGACAGCTCGATGATGTAGTTCAGATCATCGCGCGGGCGATCAAAGCTGAACGTCAGATGCCCGCTCCCATCTTGATTGGCGGCAGGTAACGCCACAGGTCCCTGCAAGTTCGCACCGAGGGCGTAGCGCAGCAGATTGGGCACGCCGTCGCCGCTGAAATCGACCAGTGGAGCGTGATCGCCCGCTGCCAACTCCGTGCTGTTGAATTGCTGCACGACCCACTGCTCATAGCCAGTCAGGGGAACCTCAATGCTCCACCCGGCGCTGTCTTCCACCACATCGGCGAGGCTGTAACGACGCTCATCACCATAAACCTGCGCGGCGTGACCGGCGGTCGGAGGGTGACCCGTGGCACTGTCGCTCCAGGTATTGGGCTGAAAGGCGAAACGATGCAGCGGATCGACGGCCATGAGCGGATCGACAGCGTTTTGAAACATGCCAAGGTTCGCGCTGATGAGCGTGTTCGCCGTAATGAAGGCGGCGTTTGGATACGCGGTTCGGATGTAGCCTTTGAACTCGGCATAGCGTGCCGTGAAGGTGGCCTGACCGTTGTTGAACTGATCATTGTGACCGATGCCGCAGATGACCACGTCGGCTGTCCATCGATTGAAGTCCCAAGGCAGCGCGTTCGAGGATGAGGCATTGAAGACATTCGGGAAGCTGAGGTTGTCGTAGTAGTTCACCAGGATGTCCTGACTGGAAAAGCTGGACGCCACACCCGTGCCGCCTTTGGAGATGATGTGGACATCGGCATCGAGTTCTCGCCCGAGGAGTGGGGCGTAGCCATTGAATCCAGGCGATGCCGTGCCGCCACTGGTGACGGAATCGCCAAAGATCTCAATGCGACGCGCTGGCAGTGGCTCGGGGA
>JAIXVB010000340.1 GCA_027483245.1 Verrucomicrobiaceae bacterium
GAGTCTTCCATCACGATTCCATTGGCTGCCTCGACTCTGATTCTGCCTGGACAGTCACAGTCTCTGGAGGTGCGTTACGACGACGAATACCTGAAGAATCAAAACATCACGGTTCATCCTCTCATTGGTGCCACGGATAAATATTGGGGCGAGAAAAATTACCTCGAAGACCTGCCGGTGGTCGATGAGGAGGACACCAAACAGCCCATCTACATCGCGGCATCGGTCGAGCGAGGTAGCGTGGCTGATGAGAGGCTGAGGGTTGACACCTGCCGCATGGTTGTGGTTGGAAATGCCTCCATGCTCGACAAAAAGTCTGCTCTCGCGGTGAATCGTGATTTCATTGCGGCGAGTCTGAACTGGATCGCCAATCGGGAACGTCTGATGGGTATTACCTCGAAACTGAAGCACAGTTACCGCATTCAGCTGAACTCACGGCAGAACGAACTGATTTTTTGGATCACCACGATTGCCATGCCGGGATTGGTTCTGGGCATGGGACTGATTGTTTGGGCCACACGAAGAGCCGCTTGAGACGCACGCCATGCATACGCGCACCACAGTTCTGTTACTTCTTTTGGTGATCGCCCTCGGGGCCATTATCCTTGGCATCGAGCGTTATTTACCTTCCACACGTGAATTGCGTGAGATGAAGCAAGGGCCCGTGAAATTTGCGCCTGCTTCAGTCACGCAGGTGGACATCGACTCGAGCGGAGGAGATGGGGTCACTTTGGCCAATGAGGCGGGCATCTGGTGGGTGAGGCGGCCTTTCAATGATCATGCCGATCCTGAAAAAGCGACCAAGCTGCTGGCTGAATTGGGCGCTATTGGCTGGATCGAGCGTGTGCATCGGAGTGAATTTGATGACTCGGGTTGGACAAAAACAGGGCTCGATCAACCCAGGTATAAACTCAAACTCACCGCTGGTTCTGAGACCGTTTTAGACCTGTGGTTAGGGGCCCCATCCGCTGTCGAAGGAAGTCACTATTTGGCGATTCACCCCCTTTCAGCGGATGCGGAGGTGGCCTATTACGTGGCCAAAACCACCTTGCCAGATTTGATCAAAACAGCGCCCAAAGAATGGCGTGATAGCAAGCTGCTGCGCCTCCCTGTGAATATCATCAGCGGTCTAAAGCTGACTCAAGCAGGCGGCCAGATTGAACTGACACGCGCGGATGAAAAAGCGCCATGGATGCTGGTGAAGCCACTGACCACACGCGGCAGCAAAGAAAAGGTCGGTGAGTTGCTCTCCACTTTGCTTAACCTTGAGATCAAGGATGCCCTCGAAGTCACCGCAGCCAATGTCAGCAAGGAGGCCACTGCGGCGAGCCCTGAGCTGACGGCTCAGGAACTAAAAATCAGCATCACGGTGCGGGGTGTCAAAGCGGCTCCCTTGGAAATCACATTGGCCAAACCGGTTGCTGAAGCGCAGGAAACGACCGCGAGCACCAATCATCGGCGTCCGCTGTTTACGGTCGTCTCCAAATCTCTGCGTGAGCTGTGGGCTCAACCCAACGATCTGAGAGATCGCATGTTGGCACGCATAGATGAAGACGCCGTGAGTTCGGTGACCATCGAATCGGCCACCTTTTTGCCCGTCAATCTCGAGAAGAAATCGGAATCGTGGTATCTGCGTCGTCACAACAAATTGGAGCCAGCCAATGGAGATCGGGTGGCTCGTTTTTTTGACGCGTTAAACACGCATCCAATACGAGTGTTCACCTCCGATTCAGCGGCGAATGTCACGGCCTACGGATTGGACAAACCTTTTCTCTCGCTGACGTGGGTCGAAGGCACAGCCAAGCCCACCAAACTCCTGTTTGGCCGGAATGCCGAAAGCACCGAATTTTTCGCCAAGTATGATCACGAGCCCAGTGTTTATCAGATCGATGCCTCGTTGCTGCCCAGTTTGCCACCCGATGGCATCAAATGGAAGGGATTGGGGGCTTTGCGATTCACTCAGTTTGCCCTGCGCCGGATCAGTCTTGCCGCAGGCACAGCTCCAGCCTTGGTTTTAAATTATGACCCCACCACGGCTCAGTGGAAAGGCGAGCGTGCGGGCCGTGACATCACTTCCACGATCGACCGGGTCAAAGCTGACAAACTGGCAGGTGAACTGGCTAAATTCTATGTGCAGGATTGGTCCGCTGACCCCACCGATGCCATCCATGCGCTGCAAACACCGGCCTTGCGGGTGATTGTCACTCTGGGGGAACCAGGCGTCAACACAGGTCCCACGCGCGACGTTGTTTTGAACTTCGCCCCCACCCAGCCGGGCATGGATACGGCCATGTATTTTGGCCAGGTGGATTCAGGGCCGGATGTCTTCTATGTGACGAGAGCGTCACTGCTTGAGTTATTGGCCCCGATTTTCAAAGAACCTTGAGAAAGAGTTTCTCGGAAAACATCTTGCCCATTGCTAAGAAACTGATTAAATTCAGCGTTGTATAAATCAGAGCAGGTTTCATTGAAAACCTCCGCGACCCAATCGCATGATTTACACCCGATTTTCTTCTGCATGTATAGTTTCCAACGACTTCTCTCTCTCCCGCTTGAACGGGATCAGGAAGAATCGTCCATGCAGCTTCGAGTTCACACGGTTTGATATGCTCGAGAAGAACCGTGTTGTGAACATCCCATTTTCAAGGGGTCACTGTGATCCAATCTTGAACCCAAACCCACCTGGAGGTCAGCCATAAGCAACCCATTCAATAATCTAAGCAGTGGTCAATTCCGCCCTGCGCAAGGCAGCACCAGCGGTGCCGCCAATACCAACACCGCCAGCACTGCTCAGCCAGCAGCTGCAGGCACACCGGCTCCGGCACCACGTCCAGCAGGCGCTGGCACCACCGGCGGTTACGCGGGTTCACGCCCGAGCGGTGGCAGTAGCGGTCCTTCGTTTGGGGGGCGTCCCCCCATGCGTGGACCCAATAGCCGTGGGAATAACAATCGTTATGCCGACCAGACACGGGTCAATGAACGCATTCGCGCCCCCAAGGTTCGAGTTGTGGATGGGATCACCAATCAGCAGTTAGGGGTCATCCCCACGCAGCAGGCGATTCGTATGGCCAAAGAACGCGGCCTCGATCTTGTCGAAGTGGCCGCCAGCGCCGACCCACCGGTTTGCAAGATCGTGGACTATGGCAAATACAAGTATGTCCAGGAGAAGCACAAGAAAGAAGCTCATAAGCACCAAAAGGGTGGCAAGCTCAAGGAACTGAAGTTCCGCATTGGCATCGATCCGCACGATTATCTCATCAAGATCGTTCACGCGGAAGATTTCCTGGCTGAAGGTCACAAAGTTCGCATTCAACTTCAATTCCGTGGTCGTCAGATGGCGCATCAGGAGCTGGGTCATGAATTGGCTGCCAAGATCAAGGCCGATCTTCTGAACATGGGACATGTTGATCAAGAGCCGAAGATGGCAGGTCGTAACATCAACATGCAGATGAGCCCTCTGCCAGAGCGTCAACGTCATCGTAAGTTCAAAACTCACCTCAAGGGAGTCACTGAACACAAGGACATCCTCCACCACGAAGGCCATGATCCACGCGAAGACAAACACGACGCGCATGATGAAGAGCATCCTCATGATGTTCAGCCAGAAGCGTCAGTTGCTCCGAAGTCGGAATAGTTCTTTCTGTTGATCCCCATCGCTTGATCGAGTTTCTTCTGGAACGAGCGATGGGATTGCGCTTGCACTGACTGCTCCTATGGCTCGGCTGCTCCTTTTTGATATCGACGGCACTCTCCTCGACACGGGTGGTTCGGGAGGTGCTGCGTTGTTGGATGCCGTGGAAGAGATGTTTGGTGTTTCACGAGACATTCTCCGTCCCCTTGAACTCGCAGGTGCTACCGATGGCGGTGTGATTCAGGGATTGTTTGATCAAGTTTCCCACCCCTTACATCAGGAATCTGTAAAGGATTACTTTGAGTGTTATTTGCGCCACCTGGAACGTCGGCTACACAGCTCCGAATTCACGGGTCGAACGCTGCCAGGTGTTTTCGAATTGATGCAAACATTGCTTCAAAAGGGTCAAGCAGACATCGGATTGCTCACCGGAAACATTCGTCGCGGAGCAGAATTGAAACTCAAGCGTTTCGATTTGCAGCCATTTTTTAGGGAGGGTGGTTTTGGAGATGATGCGGTGGATCGCAATCTGTTAGGACCGATCGCCATCCAACGAATGTCCGAAGTTACAGGCAACAGCTACACCCATGATGAGGTGATCATCATCGGAGATACCCCCAAAGACATCGCATGTGCGAAAGCCTGTGGAGCTCGCTGCTTGGCTGTGGGAACCGGTCATTTTTCATCGCAGCAATTGCAGCCGTATCAGGCTTGGAAAACCTTGGATAACTTGGCGGACACGGGTCTAGTGAGTGAGTTGCTGCTGTCATGATCGAGGCGACTTACAACCCGATCACTGCACGGGCGATGCGGCTTTCTCTCATCATTGGCTTTGTCATGCTGGTGCTGAAGATGGGCGCTTACCTGCTCACTGGCTCTGCTGCCATTCTCGGGGATGCTGCCGAGTCGATCGTTCATGTCGTGGCCGTGATGTTTGCGAGTTACAGCCTTTGGCTTTCAGCACAGCCAGCGGATCAGAACCATCCATATGGCCACAGCAAAATCGCCTTCCTTTCCACGGGTGTTGAAGGTGGGCTGATCATCATCGCTGCGGTTTACATCATCTATGAGTCCCTGCGACGCTGGTCTGAAGGTCTGACCGTGGCCAATCTGGATCAAGGTGTGATTCTGACTGCTATCACCATCCTCATCAATGGTGCACTCGGGGGCTATCTTATTTACACCGGCAGACGCCAAGATTCCCTCATTGTCATTTCCAATGGGAAGCATGTGCTGACAGACGGATGGACCAGTTTAGGGGCTCTGTTGGGACTTGGGTTGATGCATGTGACTGGTCAGCCATGGTGGGATCCGGTGTGCGGTCTTCTAATGGCTGCCAACATCCTCATTTCAGGGTACAGTCTGATTCGACGCAGCGTCACGGGACTCATGGATGAAGCAAGCCCCGAGCTGGCTCAGGCGCTTGATGCTGCCCTTGTTCGTGAGACATTGGCTCACGGCATCAGTTTTCACGCTCTGCGTCATCGGGATGCGGGGCAGGTTCATTACGTGGATGTGCACTTTCTTTTTCCTGATGACATTTTTTTGAGAGATGCTCATCGCATCGCCACAGAGATTGAGTGGGCGGTGGAGCAAAGTGTCAAAACGCCTGTGCATCTCACCACCCACTTGGAATGCGTGGGGGATCACGATGAACTGCATCCAGGGGACCGTCGTCGATGAATGTGATAGACGCCCAGACGTTGAATTCTGAGTGTCATGACCGGGCCTTGCCTTGGCGGGTTGAAGTGGTGGACGAAATCACTTCGACCAATGACGCCCTGCGTGAGCTTGCGCAAAAAGGGAGCGCTTCAGACCTTGTCCTTTTTGCAGAATCCCAGACCGCAGGGCGTGGACGGCGTGATCATCGTTGGGTTACACCCCGCGGTCTGGATCTCATGTTTTCACTGCTGATGCGGCCCACTGTACCAGTTCCACTATGGCCTCGTTACACAACTTTGGCTGCACTAGCGGTTTGTTTGGCGATTGAAAAACAATTGCCGCTCAAGCCACACATCAAGTGGCCCAACGACCTTTACCTCAACGAACTCAAAATCAGTGGACTCTTGGCGGAGGTCGTTTCGACGGCACACGGCACGGCCTTCGTTCTGGGCATTGGGTTGAATGTCAACACACTAGATTTTCCACCCGATTTGTCGGCGACTTCACTGCTGAAAGAGCTGAAAACACCCCTACTTCGAGAGTTGGATCGACAAAGTTTGGCCGTTGCCATTTTGGAACAATTGCATGGCCAGTTTCAGAGAATTGAGTTGGGGTATCATGAAGCCGTTGGTGAAGTCCGAAGCCGAAGCTGGCTTCTGGGGAAACAAATCCGTGCAACGGTGGACGGGAACGAACTCTTTGGTCGGGCGGTGGATCTGAATGCTGAAGGACATCTTCTCGTAGCACTCCGGGATGGCTCAGTGGCCTCGATCACGAGTGCAGAAGGTGTGCGGCAAGTGTTGTGACTTTTGGGATTCGGTCCATAGATTCAAACTCTGGCTCCGCAAAAGAAAACGCCGCCTGGAAACAGGCGGCGTTTTGTGGGGAGAGTGTGGTTGTCGGAAACTTATTATGGCTTCGGCACTTCAGCGATGGTCGCCAAGATGCGGGAAGCGATGGCGTAGGGATCGCCTTGGGAGTTCGGACGGCGATCTTCCAGATATCCCTTGTAGTCGTTCTTCACGAAGCTATGTGGAATACGGATGGAAGCACCACGGTCAGCAACACCGTAGGAGAACTTGTCGATCGACTGAGTTTCATGGTGACCTGTCAGACGCAGATGGTTGTCAGGGCCATAAACGGCAATGTGTTCATTCACGTTCTTGGCGAAAGCAGCCATAAGAGCTTCGAAGTATTCTTTTCCACCAACGGTGCGCAGATACTCAGTTGAGAAGTTGGCGTGCATGCCAGAACCGTTCCAGTCAGTCGCGCCGAGAGGTTTGCAATGGTATTCGACATCCACCGAATACTTCTCGCAAAGACGCTCAAGGAGATAACGAGCCACCCAGATCTGGTCAGCACAGACTTTGGAGCCTTTGCCGAAGATTTGGAATTCCCACTGGCCCTTGGCCACTTCAGCATTGATGCCTTCATGGTTGATGCCTGCGTCAAGGCAGAGGTCAAGATGTTCCTCGACGATCTGACGAGCGATGTCCCCCACATTTTTGTAACCGACACCGGTGTAATAAGGGCCTTGAGGAGCTGGGTAGCCACCTTCAGGGAAGCCCAGAGGACGTCCGTCTTGATAGAGGAAATATTCCTGCTCGAAGCCAAACCATGCTGTTGGATCGTCCAAGATCGTCGCACGAGTGTTCGTTGGATGGGGGGTCACACCATCAGGCATCATGACTTCGCACATCACCAACACGCCATTTTTGCGTGTCGAATCAGGATACACAGCAACGGGCTTCAGGACGCAATCAGAGCTGCGGCCTTCGGCTTGTTGTGTGGAGCTGCCATCGAAACCCCAAAGTGGGAGTTCTTCGAGGGTAGGGAAGCTCGCGAATTCTTTGATCTGAGTTTTGCCGCGGAGGTTCGGAGTGGGCTTGTAGCCGTCGAGCCAGATGTATTCGAGTTTGTATTTGGCCATGGTTATGGTTGTGATTTCGACTTATTGTTTGGGCGTTTATGACAGATTGACTGCCACGACGTAAATGAACTGAGCATGGGACATGCCAATATTGAAAGCTTTTTGTCATTTTAGAGTGCTTTTTGCATCAGACCCGTGAGTTGATACATTTTGCTTCGGCGTTTAAGTCTTCTCCAATGCAAGAAGCTAAAAATACCGCGCGCGCGCTTGTCCGTCTGGGTTACGACGGACGTGTACATAAGACTTTTCGGGGGCATATGGCCCGGGAACGTTTCGAGCATGAGGTGCGAGTGTTGCGATACTTGGAGAAGCAAGGCTGCAAGTTTGTGCCTCGAGTGTTGGAAACAGATCCCGAAAAACTTCACCTCATCACGACCAACTGTGGCAATCGGGTCGATCACATGACCGCAGATCGCTTGCGACTGCTCTATGCTGAGTTGGAGCAATATGGGGTGCGTCATGAGGATCCCTACACGCGAAATGTGACCTACAATCAACAAATGGGTCGCTTTTGCCTGATTGATTTTGAATTTGCCACGATCCTGAAGGAGCCACACTTGGGCCCTCCGCCACCGGATCCTGATCCCGAGGAAAATGGTCCGCGCGGTTGGTGACTTGAGGCTCTTCTTGGAATTCATCGGCGCTGAGGTTGATGCAATTTTCTTGCTGCATTGGGGCACTTTGCGCCATTCTCTTACCTCCAACTGTGATCACTGCTCCTGCTGCTACCGAAACCCCAACTCCCTCTCTGCTCTCCTGGTCCGGCATGACGCATGTCGGGCGTGTGAGAAAGAACAATGAAGATGCTTTTTTGGCTCTGACTTTCGATGCGAATGAAGTGCGTTATCTCGGCAAAGTGGGCGAAGCCTCTCACGATCAAGGCGACTTTGTTTTCGCGGTGAGTGATGGCATGGGCGGTGCCAATGCGGGCGAGTTTGCCAGCCGTATCGCGGTGGAGCGAATCACGCGTCTGATGCCGCGCATGTATCGCATGGCCGCACAAAAAATGGCCAGTGGCGTCAATGATGCTCTGGAAGAAATTTTTGACCATGTTCACGCAGAACTGACTCGCATGGGCCGCTCTTACAAGGAGTGTGCGGGCATGGGAGCAACTCTCACGTTGGCGTGTTTTTCACCCGGTTGGCTGCATTTCGCGCATGTCGGAGACAGCCGTCTTTATTACCTGCCTGCAGGAGGGGAAATGCAGCAAATCACGGAGGATCATAGCTACGTGGGCTGGCTGCGGCGACAGGGTAAATTGAATGAACGCGAAGCGCGCAATCACCCCGGTAAGAATGCGCTGAATCAGGCTCTGGGTGCTGGGCAGCAAAACATCAATCCTCACTTCGGAGCGATTCGTTGCCAGCCTGGAGATCGATTTCTCCTCTGCACCGATGGTGTGAATGATGGTCTCTGGGACAATCGGCTGGCAGAGTATCTGAGCGGGCCAAGTGATCAACCCAAAGCCTTCAAAGTGGTCGAGCGCGCTGTCGCTGAATCAGGGCGTGATAACTGCACAGCGGTGGTGGTGGAGATGGGAACCTGAACCGGGCAGGGGCGGAGCTTTTGGAATACGTGTTTGCTGTGGGGCAAAAGCGCTCGAGTGTAGATGCATGCTTGTCATCTTTGCCATCGTGATCGTTTTATGCATCGGCGTGAGCCGCTGGTCTGCGGGGCGCTTTGAGCAACTGATCCGTCAAGGCGGGCGTGAGCAAGCTCCCACAGCCCATACGGGTCGAGAGATCGCCCAATTGTTCTTCGCCTTTGAGGGCATTGATGATGTGGAAATTGTCGAGCATAATGGCGTGATCAGTGACTGCTTTGACCCGAAGCGACGGCGGCTTTTTCTCAGTCGTGAAGTGGCAGATGGCACCACGATGGCAGCGTGGTCGATTGCTCTGCATGAGGCCGCGCACGCGGGTCAAGTCGGAGAGGCTTTGGGGGAATTCAAATGGCGCCAGAGTGTCATTCGCATGTCTCGTTATGGACCGATGTTTGGTGTGCTTGGCATGATTGGAATGTTTCTCATGCGCCTGCCTCCGCGTTTTGCCATCGCTGCCTTTGTGGCTCTCTGTGTGATGTTCCTACTGCTGAATCTGGGAACGCTCGCGATTGAGTTCAATGCGAATGCAAGGCTCCAACGATTCCTGGAAAAGCACTTGGATCGTCATCCGGATGCGTTGGATCGATTGAATAGCCATCTATCTGCTGTCGCGACGCGTGAGGTCGGCGATTTGCTTCGTTCACCGCGTTATTTCTTTTTCAGTGCCCTGCCCGGCACGGGGCGGATACGGCCAGTGAAGTGAAAGCAAAACGCCAGTATCTGGCCCTTTGTAATCTTCGCTTTGTTTCACAAAGTTTCTCTTGATGAAATGACTTTATGACGCAAAGTGATCTGCATGAGCACCCAGCAAGACGCCCTCGAACACCTGCGTGTGATTCGTTCTCTCATGGAAAAAGCCCACATCTATCGGGCCATTTCAGCCCCTGCAGCTTTGGTGGGCGGTTTGCTTGCGCTTGGTGTTTCGGGCTACGGGGTGAGTCAAAGTTTCTCGGGTGCGGAACCCATCTCTTCCATCGGTTTTTTATCCCTTTGGTTAGCCGTTTTGGCCTTCACAGCGATGTTAAATTTGTCGTTACTGGCACGTGACGCTGCACGGCGCGGACAGTCTTTTGTCTCCGATGGCATGCGCATGGCCATGCGTGCGTTGTTGCCCGCTTTGTTAGCAGGAGGAGTCCTCGGCATCGGTCTCATCGTGTATCTGCACAGCCTCACGATGGCGGTGCTGATCTGGTCGGTCTGTTATGGATTGGCATTGTTAGGCACGGCGAGCTTTTCCCCGCGCTCACTGCTGCGTTTAGGCTGGAGCTTTGTCCTCGTGGGGCTGGCTCTTTTTCTTCTGTGGGCGGCAAATGGCGAAGTGCGTCTGTTGCCTTCGGATGAAGGGCCGGCTTCCTTGGTGATGGGACTTACTTTTGGACTCTTGCATGTGATTTATGCCGTGGCGGTCTTTGTGAGCAAAAAACCGGAGGCTGTGACACACCCCGAATGATCGACTTCGACCAACTCGATAAGACCATTCATGAGAAGAGTCGTCTCTCCATCATGACGCTGCTTGCAGGTCGTGGTGACTGGGCTTTTCAGGACATGAAGGCCGAACTCGGCATGAGCGATGGCAACTTGATCACTCATCTGCGCACATTGGGTGCGGCGGGTTTTGTCCAGGAAATGCGCGACGAGACCGGCAACCGTCCGCGCACCAGCTACAAACTAACACCCGCCGGGCACAAAGCCTTCAAGAGCTACATCGACGTTCTTGAATCCATTGTTAAGGCCATGAAGCCAAGCTGATCCTGTCTTTGCTTTAAAGCTTTGTGGCACAAAGTTAATTCTCCCCCAAACCTAACCTGCAAAACACAACTCCATGAAAATCCATCTCGCTACCCACTACGGCATGTGTTTCGGCGTCCGCGATGCCTTGCGCACCACGCACCATGCCGCTGCCCAAGAGCCCGTCACCATCCTGGGCCAACTCGTTCACAATCCGTTGGTCGATGCGCATCTCAAAACACTCGGCGTGCAGCGTGGGGAACTGAGCCATCCTCAGAATGCCCTAACTCAGCGCGTTGTCATCACTGCGCATGGAGCTTCGGATTCGGCCCGGCAGGCATGGATCGATGCAGGTCATTCGCTGACCGATACGACCTGCCCGCTGGTTCGGAAGGCTCATGCGGCCTTGGCGGCCTTGATTCAAGAGGGCTATCACCCCGTTGTGGTTGGCGAGCGCAATCATGCCGAAGTTCGTGGACTCATCGGTGATTTTCCTCAAGCCAGTGTCTTGCTCGAGATGGAGGATGCCTGCTGCATTCCAGCACACTCAAAGTTAGGCGTGATTTCACAGACTACCCAGCCCCTGGATCGAGTCTTGCATTTGGTTGAAGCGATCAAACGCCAGCAACCGAGATCGGAAGTGCGATTTGTGGATACCGTGTGCCATCCCACCAAACAACGGCAAGCGGCGATGGAAGACCTCTGCCGCCGTTGCGAGGTAGTGATCGTCATCGGTGGGAAGAACAGCAACAACACCCGACAACTCACTCAAAAAGCTCTCAGCCTGGGAGTTCGTGCGCATCAGGTGGAGCGGCCCGACGATCTCCTGCCGGAGTGGTTCCATGGCGTGACTCATGTTGGTGTCACTGCGGGGACCTCCACACTCGATGAAACCGTTCGTGCGGTGCAGGACCGACTCACGACCTTTGCTCAAGATTGATCTGCTCAACCCACCCTCTCATTACCCATCCCTATATGAATACACAAACCTGGATCCAGCACTACGAAACCAACGCCGCCGTCCATGATCAGATTCGTTTTGAATCTTTGGGCTGCTCACTGCCTGATTCGATTCGGCTTCCACTCTGCCAATCCCTCGCCGTCTTTCAGCTCGGCGAGTCGGGAGGTGGCACACGATTGAGACGTTATGCCCGTGAAGTGGCTCCACTGGAGAACTTTCGCGGTTATCAGAGGGCGATTGATCTCTTTGTCTGTGAGGAACAGGCGCATTCGCGATTGCTTGCTCGGCTCGTGAAGCATCTCGGCGGGCAGCTGATTCAGAAACAATGGACCAATTCCATCTTCCGGCGTTTGCGATTTTTAGTGAACCTTGAGTTTGCCATTCAAGTACTGCTAACGGCCGAGCTGATTGCCGAGGTCTATTACGGCACCCTGTACCTACGAGTCAAAGATCCGTCCGTGCGTTCCGTTTGTCAGCAAATCCTGCGGGATGAGATGAAACATCTGGCCTTTCAGCGTGAGTTTCTGTCAGAGCGCTTGCAGACATTCAGCGGGGCAGGGCGATGGTTTTGGCAGGCACAGTTTCGGCTCATTCACGCACTCACGACTCGAGTCGTCGCCTGGGATCATCGGGGCTGTTTGCGGGCCTTGGGGGTCTCGATGACGGACTTCATTCAACGCTGCACGCAGGCACAGGCTCGTTTCCAGCAGAGGCTGGATCAGCACGTGACAGACTTGGATTTCAGCTTGTTCTCCGAGGAGAAACTCGCCGGTGAAAGTCAGATCGAAGTGGCTCGTTGAATCCGTCTCGTCCAGCGCTGGCGCAGACTTCATTTTCACGCTATGGCAGAGAGATGCCAGCCCCCAGCTCCTCCGATTCATCCTCCCTTCTTCGTGTTCAAGACGTGTCATTCATCCGTGGTGGACGTCGCATCTTGCAGGACATTGATTGGCAGGTGGAGAAAGGGCAACACTGGTGTGTTCTAGGTCCCAATGGATGCGGCAAAACCTCTCTGATCAATCTGATCACGGGTTATGACACCGCGACCAACGGCATGATCCAGATCGGTGAGGATACCTTTGGGAACAGCGATTGGCGTGAGGTGCGGCGTCGGATCGGTTTGGTGACCAATACCCTAACAACCTTTATTGAATCCAGTGAACCCGTCCTGCATGTCATCGCCAGTGGTCGCGAAGCCAAACTGAATCTCTGGGAGGCGCCACCCGCTCTTTGGAAACGACAGGCTGCCAAGCTGTTGGAAGCCACCGGCAGCGCGCATTTGCGCAAGAGCCTATGGGGAACTCTTTCTCAGGGCGAGCGTCAAAAAGTGCTGATCTGTCGTGCGCTCATGGCTCAGTTTCAGGTGCTCATCTTGGACGAACCTTGTGCAGGACTTGATCCTGTCGCGCGCGAAACGTTTCTCGCTTGGATGGCCGAGATTGCCACCTGGCCAGAATCTCCGTCACTGATCATGGTGACCCATCATGTCGAAGAGATTCTGCCTTGCCTCACCCATGTGTTGATGCTGAAGGCGGGTCGCATTCACGCCGTGGGCGAAAAGGCACGCATGCTGACCAGTGCGAATTTAAGCGCGATCTATGGGGCCGAAGTCAAGCTCACGCAACGTCACCAGCGATACGCTTTGAGCGTCATCTCCGAGCCTTCTTGAGGTGAACGCAGGGTTGGTTAGACGCAGTGGAGGTCGAGGTAAATCAAGGTCACAGGTTTGCCACTTTCATGGCGGATTTCAAAAGCATTCATCCCCTGGCGCAGCAAGGTCATTGGCACAAGCCAGGCACGTTTTTCGTCAGCTTGGCCTAACAAGGATGGATAGGGATTGAGGAAGGGCTCTTCAACATCGGATGTGGCGCTTAGCACGGTGCCATTGCAGGTGGCCGCAAGAGTCCTGCCTTCCAGTGTGGCATCTGCCTGAACACGCAGTCTAGCCTCTCCTTTCCAGCCCTTTGTGGGTGGAGCCAGATCCATTTGAAAGGTCGCTTTGTGGCCCTCCTTCAAGCCTCGTGGCAAAGTGGGAGGCCGCTGAAACGGATTGTTCCA
>JAIXVB010000405.1 GCA_027483245.1 Verrucomicrobiaceae bacterium
ATCTCCGCCGGGCTCTTGTCTCGGCGGATGGCTCTGATGCGCGGAAAACGCAGCGACAGCCCGCTGTCATGGCGGCTGCTGGCCTGGATGGAATCAAAAGCGATCTCCAAAACCGTGTCTGGAATAACAGAACGAACGCGTCCTTTTTGCTCCAAGGTCGTGTCGGTGAAGTGCTCGGTTAAAGTCTCAATTTCAGCGTCGGTCAGCCCCGAATAAGCCTTGCCAATCACTCTCAGCACCCCCTTTTCATCCCGCACCGCGAAGGTGTAGTCACTGAGGACATGACTGCGCTTGCCATGCCCCTGCTCCGCCTTCACCACCACGACATCCAGAGTCGCAAAAGCTTTCTTCAGCTTCAGCCATGACTTGCCACGTCTTCCGGGCGTGTAGGCGCTGCGTGGATCTTTGGCAATCAGGCCCTCGTTGTTCCGACGTCTCGCGGCTAGAAAGGTAGCCTCCACCTCCACCACTGAAACAGCCTGATGCACCTCAATGATGGCCATGCCTTCAGGCCAACAAAACTGTTCCAACTGCACCCTTCTGTCTCGCAGAGGCAACTCGAGAAGCGACACGCCATTTTTCCACAGCAGATCAAAGACCACGTATCGCACTGTGATGTCACTCGGCAGAAAAAGATCAGCCTGATCGCGACGGCCTAACCGCTTTTGCAGATCAAAGAACGTGAGCTTTTTCCCTTCCGCATGAGCAATGAGCTCACCATCAAGAATGACCTCGTCCTGAAGTTGCCCCGCTGCTTTGAGAATCTCTGGGAATTGCACGCCTAGCGGCTTCAAATCCCGCGTGTAGATCTCCACGCGCCCCGCACTGCGATGCAACTGCGCACGGATGCCATCGAACTTATCCTCCAGCCAAATCGATGTCACTCCCTCTTCAGGCTGCACTTGTTCTGCCTCACTCGGCATCAATCTCGACCAGATATCTGCCGCCGTTTCCTCTGGCGATGCCAGCATCACTTTGATCGGCACAAAGACACGCGGCTGAGCCTCCTGAAGTCGCCCGGCCTTGGCCAGCAATGCCGCTTTGCCTATATCGCCACACAGCATCGCCGCCTCGCGCACGGACTCCGCTTGTTGCTCAAACGCCGCCGCCACCGCCTCCTCGATCAATCCCTCGCGTGAACCCATGCGCAGTTCACCGGTCATCAAACGCACCACCCAAGACCCGGTCTGTGCGGATAAGGTGGACAATCGCGTTTTCAAAGCCCGTGTCTTTTCCGTCTGCCCACGAGCCTCACGCAGCTCGTGAAAAAAGCGATCCAAGTCGAGCAATCCCACCTCTTGTTCAGGCTCCAAAGCACAGCGACTCAGGACCAAAAAAGCGGTCCGTCCCGCATCCGCCTGAGATCGCGAGATCGCCCGATACTCCACGTCACTGAGCCCCGAGAGCTCTTGCAAAGCACGCCTCATCACGGCCCAACCCGTATTCAGCGGCCCCTCACCACCCGCCGGGTCAAAGAGCAACCCTGAGCAGTAGCGCACCGCCAAGATCAGCTCTTCATCACTTTTCAAGTCACGCAAATACTCCGCAAGCAACGCTGTTTTTTTCAGCCGCGATGACTCCTCCGCCGTGCGCGCACAGACCGCTGCCCATTGACTCAAATCAGACGTCTCATGAACCTTCGGCAGTTCTTCAACGACAGCCATCGCAGGTGTTTCCGGGCTCGCCGTCATGAGACTCAACTCCATTTGATCCGCTCGTTCCAGAGTCCACGCTTCACAGCCTCGAGCGCGCAGATCCGCGGCGAACTGCTGCGTGTAGCCATGCACCAAATAGACCCGTTTGGGCTTCACGATCTCCACGGTTTCCAGCAACTCAGGGTAGTCTGCGTGATCGCTGAGTGGGAATACTTCATCCACTTGGTAACGATACTTCGCGCCCGGCTGCAACGCCCAGCCACTGAGCATCGCGGTGCGACAGACCTTGAGTTTTTTCAGCGCCAACGACTTGCCATTGGTCGGAGGAAAAACCAACACATGCCCTGCGGCTTCGCTGGCATTGAAAAGCTTATAGTTCGGCAGGCGTCCCAGGATAGGTGCCACAGCCTCGGTCATCTCCAACACCGACTTGTGCAGCATGACCGGATAACCCGCATCCACGAGGGCACACAAAATCTCCTGCGCCTTTCCCAGGGAATAACCCAGCAAAACCGGAATGCCCCCATCTTCCAGTGTCTCCTGCACCCACTTCAGCACCTGATCCACGATCTGTTGCACGGGCGGAAATCGGAATTGTGGCAGACCAAAGGTCGTCTCCATGATCAGGGTTTCAGCCGCGAGCAATTCACAACGTTCTGAACTCAGGCCTTGGCGCAGTTTGTAATCACCTGTGTAGAGCAAAGTCGCCCCATCCGACTTGCGCGTGAGGTGGAGCATCACCGATCCCACAATGTGCCCGGCCGGGAGCAGGCGCAGTTCCCAGCCCTCCCATTCATGCACCTCACGCAGTGGCAGAGCCCGGAACTCACTGCTTTCTTTCACCCCGTAACGAGCCCGCATCAGATGCAGGGTTAGCTCAGAGGTGAAGGTGAGCTGATGCCGCGCTACATGATCACTGTGCGCGTGAGAGATGAAGGCCCGAGGCACGCTGAAATGCGGGTCCAGCCACAAGTCCACCTCCGGCAGATAAATTCCGCCGCGGTGAGTGACTTCAATGAGAGCTGGCATGGAATGGCAATACGAATCCGAAAGGAGACGAAAGCGAGAGATCACTTCGCCTGTGAAGAAAATCAGCGAATCTGCAAACCAATCTTCCATCGCGGAGTTTCATTGCCGCCCAACCGCACTCAACCCATGTCCACCCGCTTTCATATCCCTCTGAATCGCCGTCGGCTTTTGCACAGCTTGCTTCTCACCACCGGAGGCATCTTCACTCAAAGCCTTTACGCTGAGGCGCTGACGCTCACTCCACGAGCCACCGAAGGACCTTATTACCCCGATCATTTGCCGCTAGATCAGGACAATGACCTGCTCCAGATCACCGGTGGTCCGGCACTCGCTTCGGGCGTCGTCACCAACTTCGGTGGTCGCCTGCTCAATGCCGATGGCAAACCGATCCAAGATGCTGTGATCGAACTCTGGCAGGCCGATGCCAACGGTTGCTACATTCACAGCCGTGGCACGCAGCGTGACAAAGAGCGTGATCCACAGTTTCAGGGCTATGGAAAAATCACCACCAATGCCCAAGGCGAGTATCGCTTTCGCACCATCAAACCGGGTCTCTACACCGGACGCACCATTCACTGGCATGTGGCTGTGAAACAGGGCGACAAACGCATGCTCACGACTCAGCTCTTCGTGGCTGGAGTGCCTGAAAATGATCGTGACGGCATCCTGCGCAACATGGGCACCGACCAGCAACGCCTCTCCGTCATCCGTGAATTCAAGCCCATCAGCACAGGCAGTCAGGAGCTCGTCGGCACCTGGGACATCGTCATTGGCAACACGCCTGAGGACCCAGAACAACGTCGCCGCAAGGGGCCTGGCGGGCCACCTCCAGGCAACCGCACGCCGCCGCCGCGTCCGTGATTCTCGAACCCACCCACGCGGGCCTTCACTTTCATCTTACGACCGCTTCGCCTGCAATTTCACATGCAGGTGAATGTGGTCATTGACGACGTGTTTGCCTAGAAAAGCGAACAGCCGGCCCGATCCGTAGTGGCTGCCAAACTGCGTGCGATCGATCTCAAACTGAGCCTGTCCGGTGAGATGATCCGCATCAGCTGCCGCAATCACAGCGGGGAAGCTCAAAGGCTGAGTCACCCCACGCAGGGTCAAATGCCCATGCAGCGTGTGATTCGGTGTGCCGGCTGTGCATGAAGGCAAAGGTTCCGCTTTTTCGCAGACAAACTCGGCCGTGGGAAACCTCTCCACCGCAAAAAAGTCCTCATCACGCAAATGCTGAATGAGCAGCGCATTGTAAGCCGTGTCCACCAAGTCATCACAAGTGATGCGATTCATGTCGAGTGTGAATGAAGCCGCCTGCAGCTTACCCTGCCTCAACTCAATCTGGCCACCTGCCAGCTTCACCGTGCCATGGTGATGATTGAAAAGATTCCTGCCTGTCCAACGCACCACACTTGTCTCGACATCCACCGCATAGAAGCCCTCCAAGTCACTCGACTCTGCTTGCAACCCCGTTCCTTCGACACCGAATCCCAGCGCCAACCACGCCGCCAAACCTCCGCGAAAATCCATCACGTCCACGTAACCCACACTCACCAACTTCTTCGCCGCCACGGCTGAATCCAGCGATGGATCACCGGCCCCATACACGATCACCCGCGAATTTTTATCCGGCACCAGCTCCGCCATCTTCGAGAGAAAAACCATCTCATAAACGCAGGCATTCACCGAGCCCGGAAGATGCTGCTGAATGAAATGCTCCTCTGGCAGCACATGCACCAAT
>JAIXVB010000551.1 GCA_027483245.1 Verrucomicrobiaceae bacterium
GAAGCCTGGAAACTACGCGGAGGTTACCTCTTCTCGGAAAACTCAATGCCGGACAGCACTTATCTACCTGTAATCGCCAATTATGACCGCCACATCTTCAGCTTAGGCTTAGGATGGGCCGGCGTAAAAAACAGCATTGATTTGACGTATTCTTTTGTTTTCAACCCAGGAAGAACCGTCACCGGCAATAACCAACCCTTTTTCAATGGCCGCTATAAACATCAATGGCATGTTTTGGCACTTAGCTTTACGCATCGTTTTTAAGCAAGCGTTCATTAATTGGAATAATGTTGTTGACCCAGAGAGAGGATGTCGGCAATGACAGAGCGTGATTCTACAAGCCCTGTCTTGTTTGACACCTTAACCTTTGCTCCTCAAAGATGCCCACTGATTCCTCTGATCTAATTCCGGCCTCAAGTGGTCTGGTGAGTGAAAACCTCAGCATCATCATTTGCCGAAATAGCCAGGGAGCGGAAGTTAGAGGCACGGTCCACCGCCTTAGCCGTCATCTTGCGGTTTTCGAAGTTTACAATCCTTACAGTATTCTTCAGCTATCCGAAGTTCTGACGGATTTCCGAGTCAGCGTCAACGATCGGATGCTTTATTCAGGCCGGGCCGTGATCACCAATTTGGTGAATACGGGCATCATGCTGATTCTGGAGGTTTCACTGGATGACGAGTGCTGGATCGATGTCGATATCTTCAATCCAGTTCAACATCAGGAGAAACTGGTCAGTGAGTTCATCGAGTTTCTCCAGCAAACGGAGCGGACCTACAAGGTGCTGCCTGAATTCAAGGTGGTGGTGGCTGACATGCACACCCTGCTGACCGATTTGCGTCGCTGGATGGAGCAGGTCGAACTCGGCGTGCGCTCCATGCCAGCGGGTGATCGCCACCAGGCTGAGCGCGAAATCATCCAAAAGCTCGAGGCCCCCGTTATCCCGGTCGTGCTTCCCCTCATGCGGCGGTTTGAAGACATCGCCTCTGCGATTCCCCCAGAGATCCAGCCCGTTCACCGCAGTTACATCAAACGCCAACTGCACCCGCTCGTCCTTTGCGCGCCCTTCGTTTATCGCACCTATGCAAAGCCCCTCGGCTACGCTGGCGATTATGAGATGGTCAGCATGATGCTGCGCGATCCTTATGAAGGCAGTTCCACCTTCGCCAAATTGCTGAACAAGCTCTATTTGGAGATCCCGCCGGTCATCGCCCATCGCAACCGGATCACCTATCTGGTGGAGCAATTGCGCACGGAAACCGAATATGCGGCCAGCCATGGTAGAACGGCGAAGGTCTTCAATCTCGGCTGTGGTCCAGCGCAGGAGATTCAAAACTTCCTCACTCACGAGGCCATCTCGGATGAGACCGATTTCACGCTTCTCGACTTCAATGACGAGACACTCGAGAATACCAGCCACGCCCTTGGAGAGCTCAAAACCACCCATGCTCGGCGCACAGCGATCCGCTTTGAGAAAAGATCAGTCCACCAGATTTTAAAGGAGGCCGGCAAATCGAGCAGCACCCAGATCAAGTATGACGTTGTCTATTGCGCCGGTTTGTTCGACTACCTTTCTGATCGCATTTGCCGTCGTTTGCTGGAAATTTTTTATGACATGCTCGCTCCAGGCGGTCTGCTCATCGCCACCAATGTTCACCCTAGCAATCCGTGGCGGAACTGGATGGAGTATCTCGCGGAATGGCATCTGGTTTACCGAAATGAAGAACAACTTCTCAAACTGGCTCCTTCCCGAGCTCCAGCCCAGGCTTCAATCGTGAAGGCAGAAGCCACAGGCGTGAATATATTTCTAGAGGTGCGGAAACCCACGTCCTAGCCCTATGTTTAACCCGAGCACACTGACTCCTGAGAGCGCCGCCAGTCACCTGCAGCGGCAGTTTCAGGATTACGAGCGTGACATCCGGGTGAAAAACTACCGCATGTGCGCCCTCCTGGCGTCCTTTTTCATGCTGGCTGGGTCGTCCTTGGATTGGATTGTTTATGGGACGGAAGGGGTCGTCCAGTTCTTCCCATTCCGTTTGCTCACCGTCGTCATCC
The DNA here is from genome assembly GCA_027483245.1 of Verrucomicrobiaceae bacterium. Classification (GTDB taxonomy): domain Bacteria; phylum Verrucomicrobiota; class Verrucomicrobiia; order Verrucomicrobiales; family Verrucomicrobiaceae; genus Prosthecobacter. The sequence goes on from JAIXVB010000551.1 coordinate 2,054, forward strand.
TTTTGATCATCCGCAGTATCTTGGGAACAGACTTTGGTCATCAATGGCACCGCTTGCTCGGCATGATCATGAGCGCGCCACTGATGGGCTCCATCGCTTGGATGATCTACGTCCGTGAAGGCTCAGCTTCCCCCTATTATGCAGGTCTGAATCTAGTCATGCTGGGCGCAGCAATCCTCATGCGCTGGCCGTTGCTGGAGAGTGTGCTCGTTGTTCTCATGACGCTCTTGATGTATCTCGCCGCCAGCTTTCTGCATGGCCCCATCGAGAAGCTCAGCATCTTTTACAACAACCTCTATTTTCTTGTCGTAACCGGTGTCTTCACCGCAGCAGGCACGTGGTTTTACAACAGCATCCGACTGTCCGAATTCGAGCTGCGTCAGCACCTCAATCGAAGCCGTGAAAAACTGCAAGATGCCAATGACCTCCTCGCGGATTCCTTGGGTCAATTGGAGCAATCCAAGTCCCAGCTCGAAGCCACCAATTCCAAGCTGGAAGAGAACAATCAAAAGCTGCGTGAGCTTGATGAAGCCAAGAGTCGCTTCTTTGCCAATGTCAGTCATGAACTGCGCACACCGCTGACCCTGCTCATTGCCCCCATCGAGTCCTTGATGGGCCGCAGTGATCAACTCACTGAAGCAGAAAAAATCGAACTGCTGGCCACGATGCACAGCAACTCGATGCGCCTGCTCAAGCTGATCAATGACCTGCTCGATCTCGTTCGGCTCGAGTCCGGCACGATTCAAATTCGCAGCTCGAGTGTTGCGATTGAAGAGTTCGTTCGGGGACTGGGCAATGCTGTCGGTGGTGTCGCGCGGGACAAACGCATCCACTTGAACATTCACTGCGAGCCGGGTCTTGGAAACATCCAGGCTGACCCAGAAAAACTGGAACGCATCTGCCTGAACTTGCTCTTCAATGCGCTCAAATTCACGCCTTCAGCTGGCAGTGTGGATCTCAGTGTCACGCATGAGGAAGATTGGCTCTGCCTCACGGTTCGCGACACGGGAGTGGGCATTGCACCTGAACATTTGTCCAACGTGTTCAACCGCTTCTGGCAGGCCGACACCTCCTCTCAGCGCAAGTATCAAGGCATGGGCATTGGCCTTTCACTGGTCAAAGAAATCGCCGAGGCGCACGGTGGCAGCGTGCGTGTCGAGAGCACCGTGGGAAAAGGCACCACCATGACCGTCTTGCTACCCTTCAGTCAATCCAGCGAGCCCAAGAGCATCGACATTGTGGCTGAATCCTTTGTCATGGAAGAACCCAAGGCGAATGAGAAGGAATGGATCAGCGATCTCTATCGCCGTGCTGAGCTCTTCCCGGCCATGACCTCACTGCAGGCCACCTTGCGCCCCATCGAGACCAGCCTCAGCCATCGCCGCAGCACCAAACCCAAACTTCTCATTGCCGATGATGAGCCGGACATGCTGCGTTTCCTACGGACGCAGCTCTCCAGCAAGTTTGAGATCATCGAAGCCGTGGATGGGCTACAAGCCGTGGAAAAAGCCGCTCAGTTCCTGCCCGACATCATCCTCAGTGACATGATGATGCCCGAGAAAGATGGCCTCCAAGTCTGCCGCGAACTGCGCGAGCGCACCTCCACGCGCAGCATCCCCATCGTGCTGCTCACCGCCCGAGCCGATGAAAAAACCAAGATCGACTGCCTGCTCGCCGGTGCCAGTGACTTCCTAGCGAAGCCCTTTTCACTCACCGAAATCTCCGTTCGGTTAAAAAACCTCTCTGACTCGCATCTTTATCAGCGCGAGTTGGGCGTGCAAAAGCAGCGTCTCGAAGCCGCCCTGGAACAGATCAAAGAGACCGAAGCCATGCTCGTGCGCAAAGAGAAGCTCGCTTCCCTGGGTCGCCTCAGTGCCGGTCTGATTCACGAGATCAACAACCCTCTCAACTACGCCAAGCAAGCCCTCTACGTTCTGCGTGAGAATGCGAGCAAGCTCCAGCCGCATGATCAAGCCGAGTATATCGAGACGGTCAGCGATATCGAAAATGGCGTGGACCGCGTCGCCCGGATCATCAGTGACTTGCGCGGTTTCTCCCGCACCACACATGAGGTGACGGGCGGTTTTGATCTCGCTCAAGCCGTTGAAACCACGCTGCGCTTCTTCTCGCATGCCTTCAAAGATGGCGTGCAGTCCGAAGTCTCCATCCCTCCTCACCTGGAGATTCAAGGGGATCGCAATCAGTTCATCCAGGTTTTGATCAACATCGTGCAAAACGCGCTCGATGCCATGGAGACCAAGGTTTACCCCGAAGACGGTGGCCCCGCCCTGAGTTTCCGTGGCGAACAGACCGAACATTACATCCGCCTCATTGTTCGGGACAACGGTCCCGGCATCCCCGCGGACATCGAGCCGCTCATATTTGATCCCTTCTTCACCACCAAAGATGTAGGTGAGGGCATGGGGCTCGGGTTGGCCATTTGTCACCAGATCGTTGCTGAGCATGGGGGACGCATTCTTTTGGAGAGTGTCCCAGGAGAGTTTTGCGAATTTGTTTTGGAATTCCTCCCAGCATCAGCCATTCTCGAACCGTAACCCGCCTATCTCTTCTATTCCTTTCCCATGCAAAACCTCTACGACTACAAACGCTACGCAGTCCTTTATGTGGATGATGAAGAAATGGCTCTGAAGTATTTTGAAAAAACCTTCAATAGCGAATTCCGCATCATCACAGCGACCAATGCCAATGAGGGCCTACGCCTGATCGAAGCGCAGGGAGACGAGATCGGCGTTATCCTCACGGATCAGCGCATGCCAGGTCAAAAAGGTGTGCAACTTCTGGAGCGTGCCCGCCAGATCCGTCCGAAAATCGTGCGCATGATGATCACCGCCTTTGCTGACTTCGGCGTGACAGTGGATGCCGTGAACCTGGGCAATGTCTTCCGTTACATCTCCAAGCCCCTGCAAGTCGAAGACATGCGCAACACCTTGCGCCGTGCCATGGAGTTCTTCCTCCTTCAGCGTGAGCGGGATGACCTCCTCCGCGAGAAACTCAGCGTGCTTCAAAACATGGTCATCGCGGATCGCGTGATCAGCCTGGGCGTCATCGCCAGTGGCCTCTGCACGCACCTGCGCAATCCTTTGGAAGCCGTTCAGACCTTTCTCAATCTCACTCCGAGCAAGCTGCGCCAAGAAAGCGTGGACATGGATCGCCTCAGTGATCCTTCCTTCTGGCGTGACTTCCATTCGCAAGTGCTGAAGCAGGCTGAACGCATTTCTGAGCTGATTGGTGAGCTCGATGGAGCCTCTCTCGCCGATTCCATCAAAGCGGAAACGCCGCAGGATGTGGAGGCCATGCTGCAAAGCGCCATCGCTGCTGTGCAGACAAATCTCACCGCCAAAAAAATCACCCTCACTCTGGATCTCGAACCCAGCCTACCTACCGTCTCCACGGAGCGCCGCCGTTTCGAGCGTCTGTTCCATCTCCTCTTCCAAGATGAGATCGAGGCACTGCCCGAAGGTTCCAGCATCAAGCTGACGGCTAAAGCCCAGCGTTTTGCCGACAAACCGGTCACCATCCAGTTCAACCTCCAGGACAATGGCCCAGGTCTCCCCCAGAGCGCTCTTCGCTCCGTGTTTGACCCCTTTGCCATGCGTTCAGAAGAGTGCCCTGACTTCGGTCTCAATCTGATGGCTGTTTATTTCCTGGTTTATCACCACGGCGGTCACATCGAGGCAGAAAACCTTCCTGCGGGCGGTGCTTCCTTCCAAATCGAAATCCCCCTTCTCGCGGGCACCACGGCCACCACGGTCACCAGCAGCCGAGACTTTGTCACCAAGGTGCTCATGAACGATCTCCTCTGGGAGCGACTTCTGGCCGGCGAATAAGCCTTTCCATCCACTTCAACCCGTCATGGCCGCCTGAGACTTTACCGTTTTAGGCGGCCATCTCTTTTCCAAGGTGCCGCATTCCGTCTCGGAGGCTCGAGACCGCAGTCGCTCTTTACGCGCCTGGAATCCCATGGTAGGCAGGGAGCCCTTCTTTCCATCCCCTGCCCTATGACCGACGCCATCTCCAATGTCCTTGCCGAACGTTACGCCACCCCTGCCATGCGCGCCCTGTGGTCTGGCGAGGGAAAAGTGCGACTCGAGCGGGACTATTGGATCGCGGTGCTGAAGGGTCAGCGTGATCTCGGCATCCCTGTCCCAGATGGCGTGGTCGAGAGCTACGAAAGCGTGAAGGATCAGGTCAATCTCGCCTCCATCATGCAACGGGAGCGCGTCACGCGTCATGATGTGAAAGCTCGCATCGAAGAGTTCTGTGATCTCGCTCGTCATGAGCACATTCACAAAGGCATGACCAGCCGCGACCTAACCGAAAATGTGGAACAGCTTCAGGTCTTCCGTGCGCTTCTTGAAGTGCGGAAAAAAAGCCTCGCGGCTCTCTCCGGTTTCGCCAAACGCGCCGTTCAAACGCGCGACATCCCGATGACTGCCCGCACGCACAATGTCGCGGCGCAAGTCACCACCTTTGGCAAGCGCCTCGCCATGTTTGGTGAGGAAATGCTCATCGGTGTGCAGGCACTGGATCAATTGATCGCCAGTTATCCAGCCCGTGGTCTGAAGGGCGCAGTCGGCACACGATTGGATCAGATCACCCTCTTCAATGGCGATGCCTCCAAAGCCCGCGCTTTAGAAGATCGTATCCTCCATCACCTTGGCATCTCCGCCTCGCTCGACTCCGTGGGCCAGGTCTATCCTCGCAGCCTCGATCTCCAAGTTATCTCCACCCTCACCCACATCGCCAGCGGTGCGGGCAGCTTTGCCAAAACCCTGCGTCTCATGGCCGGTCATGAGCTGGCCAGTGAAGGCTTCGCCAAAGGTCAGGTCGGTTCTTCAGCGATGCCGCACAAGATGAACTCGCGCTCTTGCGAACGCATCAACGGCTTCCATGTCATCTTGAAAGGCTACCTCGCCATGGCTGCCGGACTGGCAGGTGATCAGTGGAATGAAGGCGATGTCTCCTGCTCGGTGGTCCGCCGCGTCATGCTTCCAGATGCCTTCTTGGCCATGGATGGCTTGCTGGAGACGCTGCTCACGGTGCTCAGTCAGATGGAGGTCTTCGAGGCCGTCGTTGAGCAAGAACTCATGCGCTATCTACCCTTCCTACTCACCACCACGGTGCTGATGGAAGCTGTGAAAACGGGTGCTGGACGCGAAGCCGCCCATGAAGCTATCAAGGAACATGCCGTGCAGGTGGCCAAAGACATGCGCACAGGCAAAGTCAGCCACAACGATCTTTTCACCCGTCTCGCCACGGACACGCGCCTAGGCTTGGATGCTGAGGCCTTCCAGACCATCATCGCCAATGGCCGCGCCAATTCGGGTGATGGCCCTGAGCAGGTGGACCACTTCGCCAAACGCGTGCAGGACCTCCTCGCTCTTCACCCAGAAGCCGCCGCCTACGAGCCGGGCTCAATCCTGTAATACCGACTTGCTGAGTTCAGCGCCCCCGCTTCACCTGAAACCAATTCAGCGTGCCGAGCGATCCGGCGCTGAGACTTCAGAGTCATCGTTCATTTCATTCTTGGTGCCCTGCACAATCGCAGGGTTATCGTGCATGAGAAAGACACATTCTGTCTTCCACGCATGTCCCCTATCAATTTGGAACAGCTTCGTTGCATACGACACGCAGTGGTATAAAGATAACTTGCTCATGGCGGCGAGAGACACGGACTCCCAACACACCTCTGCAACAATGCAGGAACTCTTCCCGCCTACAGAGCTGGAGACTCCCTCACGGCCCGCTTTGCCGCCCGAATTGACCAGCCAAGCACGCCTCCTTGAGCGCGCGCTTTCGGATCGCCCGCAGCTTCCCCAGGCCTTTGCGAACTTCTGCTCCGCAGCCTATGTGAAGCCCGAATGGGCCGGTGCCGCCAGTGAATATCTGACGTCTGTGTTTGAGGATGAAGAGGATCTCCTCGCCGAAATGACGCGTGTGCCTGACCTCGTCATTGAGCTCGCCTCAGGTCACTACAGTCTCACCTTCCTCGTCGTTTCTTCCTGGGCAGAGAAAGGCGACATTGCTCGTCTCATCCGCCTCGCCGAGGCCCTCATCGCCACTCAGTCAAAGATGTCCGGCCCGGAAGTGGTCGATGTCATGCTCGCCCTGGCGACCTCCCTGGCCATCAGTCGTTACACACGCGCTGAGCAGTTGGTCAACCTCGCCCAGCCGCTGACGGCAGAGGATCAGCAAGATGCCCTCAAAGAAGCCCGTCTCTGGTTGGAGGCTGGCAGCCTCGTCCGCAGTTGTCCCCAGGAGATTCGTGACCTCTGGGACCATCGCCTGCGTCGCAGTCGCACCGCCTGGACCTGGACCGCCCGTGAAGAACGTGAAGCCCTCACGCAGTTGGCAGATCAACTCGACACCAAACTCGAAGCCCTTTGCCTGTATCAGGCCATCGTCCCCGCTTGCTGGTGGGACCTCGCCATCACTCGCGTTCGTGAGCACGCCGAGTTTGAGACCCTGCTTGAGGCTGAGGCCCAAAAGACCGCTGCTGCTCAAGCTCAGTCCCCCGTGGAGGTTCCCACTGAGCGACCCACCATCATCAGCAAAAAGATCGTCGTCTGGCGCGCTTTGCCGTTTTTCCTCGGAGGCCTCGTCGGTGCCTGGGCCTTCGTGCTGGGGCTGCAATTCAGTCCCTTTGAGATCACCCGGAAACCCACCGAAAAAGCTCCCGTGGCCGAGACTCCTACCGTGGCTCCGACAAATCCGAGTTCAGAAACACCGCCCACGACACCGGCTGCCTCAGCCCCCGAGTCCGCCACGTCTCCCACACCGTCAGCTCCTACGGCCGAGCACCCCAATGCCGCTTGGCGCCGTGAACAGGCCGCGATCATCGCCGAAGAAATGCCCGCACTTCAGCCGCTCATGGATCGTCTCAAAACGGGGGATTGGGCCACCCATCAGGCCCTCTTGGAAGGCACCACACCTGATTTACCCCAGGCTGATCCAGGTTACCTGAAGCTCCTTCTTTGGCTCCACCTGGACCCGCCCACCGACCCCGATCTCCGGTCTCGCATTCCCGGCCTTCTCGCCAGCCAACGGCAAGATAGCCTCGTGCTCGATCTCTGGGAAAAGCTCGTCTATCCCGGCTCTCCGAATGCTCAAGACATCCAGCTCGCTGCCCAGCGTCAGCATCATGACAACGCCTCCTCCTGGTCCCCCAGCCAGCGCGCCGTGCTGAATCACATCGGCTGGGATGCCCTGCCAAAACCCTGAGCCCCCAAATCTGGCAGGATTCAGACTCCTTTCAGATTTCCTCTGCTCTTGGCACATTGCTCGCGGTTTGACCGTTTATCCACTGACGACCACCCGTCAGACAAAGCCGCATGGATAAAAGACAAATCTGACCTATGGATCACCTGCCGCCTTTCATGAAAAATCTCTTCTCCTGCATTCTCGTCCTGTTCGCGCTCACGTTCAATGCAGCCCAAGCCCTCATCCCGGATCCTTTGCCGGCCGCACCGGAGCCCATTGAGGACATCCTGAAGCTGCAGATCTTTCTCGATACCCAACTCTTTGGTCCCGGGAAACTCGATGGACGCCCCGGCGAGTTCACCACCAAAGCCCTCAAACGTTACCAACGAGCCCAAGGCCTGCCTGAGACCGAGATGGAAACTCACAGCCTCGACCTCAGCAGCGTCGGTGAAATTTACACCACCTACACCCTCCGGCCTGAAGACCTCAAATTCGTCGGCGACCTCCCGCGTCAACCTTCGGCTCAGAGCAAGAAAAAATACCTCCCCTACGACTCCCTGCTCGAATTCTTGACCGAACGCTTTCATTGCGCGCCTGAGCTCCTCGAATACATCAATCAGCCTCTGAAGATGAGCACGCTGAAGCCTGGAGACAGCGTCAAAGTTCCCAACGTCCAGCCCTTCCTCATCGAAGAGCTCACGCAAATCGCCAAGCTCCCCGAAGTCCCCGAATTCCTTCCGCGCGTCATCAAGATCGACACCCGAGAGCGTGTGCTTGAAGTGCTCGAGGGCGACAAACTCCTCGCCAGTCTGCCCATCACCCCTGGCAGCGGTTACCTCGCCACACCACCCGGCACTTGGCGCATCGTTGGCATCTCTCAGATGCCCACCTTCCGTTGGGACAAAAGCGTCCTCGAATACGGCGTGCGCAGTGGCAACTTCTACCACCTGCCCAGTGGTCCAAACAACCCCGTCGGCGTCATGTGGATCGGCCTCAGCAAAGCGGGCATCGGCATCCACGGCACCAATCAGCCCCAGACCATCGGTCGCAGTGCCAGCCACGGTTGCATGCGCACCGCGAACTGGGATGTCGTCCGTCTCGTCAAGCTCATCACCCAAGGCATGACCGTCATCATCGAAGGACCCGCAGCCGTGCCACGTCCCGTCGTGGTCGCCAAAGCCAAAAAAGCCGAACTTGTGGTCGTCGAAGAACCTGCTCCCGAGCCCAAACGCGGACTCTTCAACTGGCTGCGCAAACGCAAAACCGAGCCCGCACCCGCGCCTTGATCCACTTCGATTGAGCGATCACTAACAACGTGGTGTTTCCCAAAAATCCACCTCCAGTCGTCGAGGAGCCCTGTGGATTTTTCTCTCTGGTTTTTTGATGTCTAAAACGGACCACTCGTGTTCATCAGCATTGAATCGGTGAGAAGAATAACCCGCCGATGAACTCCTGTTCTTTGATGCATGTTCAGGTTCACGGACCACGTTCATCATCCGCAATCAGAAACAGTTCAGTCTTTCATTCGATCATGAAATCACGACTCACTCTTCTCATCCTCGCCAGCGTCTTCAGCACAATCGCCATGGCCCAAGAAGCGAGTTGGCAACCCGCCGGAGCC
>JAIXVB010000736.1 GCA_027483245.1 Verrucomicrobiaceae bacterium
CCTCCATGGAAAGCCAAATGCCACTCGGTGCACTGCACAGACCCCTCCAAGCAACCTGGATAGCGTCTTTCGCTGACGGCTCTCGATGGACCGAAATCTGGACTCCCTCTTGGAGCTGTTTGGGATTCGATCTTATCCAAACTCGTCGGGTCGAAAATCATCCGTTAGTCCATTTGATCACTACCTCTTCAGGTCATAAAGTTCCTGATAAGTCAAATTTCACACGCGTGTAAAATCTTATCTTTTCTGATCGTTGATGCTCAACGGTTTGTGTGTTTCACACTAAGGGGTCATGCAATTTAGACTCGCCTAACCCTATTCTTGCATCGTTTGTCGGGGTCCTATGCCCTTCCGCAGAATGCCCGCCACAGACAATCAGCGCACCGCTGCGCTGTCCGCCGCCAAACACAAACTGGACAACACCGCCGTTCAGTTGCGACCGCTCTCCGCCGCCACCATCACGGCTCTGAATCAGTTCCTGCCCATCTGGAACAATGAAAACACCCAACGGGCAGGCAGCCTCAGCGTCCAGACCCAGGCGACTGTGGTTCACCTGGAGAAATTGGAGACTCTGCGCGTCCTGGTCAGTCACTTCATTCAGGTCTTTAACCTCGCCGTGGCGCGTGGGAAGTATTCAGTGACTCAACGCCCGATCCTGGGCCTGGACATGAACGCTGAGTCGGTGCCCAATTTGGGCCGTGAAGCGGATGTGTTTCTCTGGGCTCAAAAACTGATCGCTGGGGAAACGATCCGAATCGCGGAGGATGAGAACTCAGCGATGCAGAACCCTGAGATCGCCGAGCTCAGCGCGGCCTTCACCGCCGCGCAGGCCAGCCTCGCCGCCCAATCCCTGGCCAAGGACAATCTGGATGCCGAGCAGGAAGATGTGGATGACCTGCGTCCCCAGGCCGATGCGCTGATCCGCGACATTTGGGATGAAGTGGAGTTCTTTCACCGTCGCGAATCCGCCGCAGGTCTGCGCGCCAACGCTCGCGAATGGGGAATCTTTTATGCCCAGCGCCCCGGTGAACCCGAAGAACCGACGGAACCTGAAGCGCCTGTTGAGGGGTGAGGCGAGGGAAAAGGGGTAAGGGGAAAGAGAAAAGGTTCAGAGCGCCCAAGGCTCTACGAGCCCATCCATCTCTTCCTCTTACTCCTCCTCTTTCTCCCCCGAACGTGTCAAAGCGCTCTCAAGGCTTGAATCGTCCTCGATTCTCCGGCATGGAGAGCTTCTGAAGCCCTCGAGCACAAACGGCATCTTGCCGTCATCGTTGAGGGCAGGAAGCCCAGGCCACAGGCTAGAAAGCCCATGCGACAGCCTGCCATTTCCGCTTACGAACCCAAACCAAGAACAACGAATCTTTATCAGCTCATGACCTCTTATCTCACCTGCTTATTGGCGATCCTTTGGTTCCTCTCCACGCCGCTTGTGCTTCAGGCGCAAAGTTCACCCCCGACTCCTGAGGTCATCAGTCGATCAGAGGTGCAGATGAGTGATCACAAGATCATCTTTGAGCGCATCACTCCGCCGTCGGCTCCTCAAGCTGTGCCAACCACCCAGGGAAGTCTCGCTGCGAACCCTCAACCTTCCCCTGCGGCTCAACCCTTTCTGCCGCTCTCGTGCACGGTCATCAATCGGGAGATGACCGAGGTTCAATGGACCCATGCGGGGCAGGAGTATCGCATCTGGAGCAGCATCGATTTTCATTTCCTCACCGGACAGGGCAGCGTCGAGTCTGAGGGGCGTGTTTATGCCCTCTTCATGGGCATCGGTGATCTTCACACGGATGAGACCACGGGGAAGCTGGCGCAGTTTCGGGCTCTGCCTAGACCCTCTGGCTCAGGTGCGTGGTATTACATCGTTCAGCAGCCTGAGACGGGGGCGGATCCTGCGGCGTTTGAGGGGCTCGATGCGCTGCACCGCTACTACAGTGCGAATGAAGCGAGCTTAAAACAAAAGCACGCAGCGGCTCTGGCTGCCGAAGCTGCACGTGAGGCTTATCTCAAAGCGCATCCTCCGGTGAAAAAAGACACGGTGATCCGCTTTTACCCCATCCGCAGTGTCCGTCATGGCAACGCCCCAACCAAGGAGGCGGCACGATGAGACAGCGCTTTTCGTTAGGCAGATTGTGTCGGTTGTTAGCTTTTGTGTTTGGGCAAGTGACGCTGCTAACGGCTCAAACCGCACTGGATGTGAATGAGGGCCTGGTGATCGACAGGAGTAGTGTCCCTGGCATGTATGACATGCGCTGGTATGGCAGACCTGGGCGCACCTACTTTGTGCAAACGTCTGAGACTTTGATGCCGGACAGTTGGGCCTACATACCAGTGATCGAAACGGGCACAGGTTCCGTGATTGAATGGAGTTTTGCCAATTCTGCACCTCGGGCTTTCATGCGACTCAAGTGGTTGGATGGCTACGATGCTGGGGCTTCTGGTGCCAAGGATACGGATCGTGATGGAATATCAGATTTGGATGAACTGATTTCTGGGAATGATCCTTTTGAGGAGCCTGAGCCAGAAACAGCTTCAGTGGATAGCGATGGAGACGGGTTGTCTGACGACATGGACATGGTGCCGTATGATCCGCTCTTTAATGATGAGCGCTCACCGGCTTCTCGTTTTTATGCCGCGTTTGATCTGGGACGTGGGCAACCCTGGAAGATGAAGGCCAGTGGTCTGGCCTCATGGCGGGATGGTGCGGTCTATTATGCTTGGCCTTATGGAAATGGGGCGACCGTGCAGTTCACTCAAATGGGCGTGGAAAGCTTGTTAGGCATGGGATCAGCCGTCATTGATGATCTGAGCGAAGATGGCCGAGTCACAGGACGTGTGACGGATAACCAATTGTTGCCACACCTTTACACTTACTGGCCTGGGAGTGGTGGCACCTCCATCGGACCTGCGCCACAGCCAAACATCGGTGCTGCATTTGCCGCTAACCGATATGGACCCCGCGATAGTCTCTTTCATCTTTTTAAGACCTCGAAAGTGATCAATGGGAAGTATGAAAAGCGCGACCGGATCGCAGGGGATGGTCTATACCCGATCAATCCACTGCATGATATGGTGGTGGAATTTAAGCCGCCACAGGCAGAAGCAGATCCACCTCCCAACCCGCAGCCGGGAGAATCCATTCGAATTCATGCGGGCATCCAAATGAACAAAACCATTTGGATTTCAAACAGTGGCCCTGGTGGCATGATCACGCATGTAATGGAATCACGATGCAATGCTTATGATCAGTGGACGGGGAATGATTCTGGTGACCCGATTTCTCCAGAGCGTGTTCTCAACTCAGCGACCTACAATCTCGCAGAAACTTTTCTTTGGACCGCGAGCGGGGCGAGTCTCTTGCTCGATAGCCGAAGCCATCTGAATCATGGACAAATCTATTTTTCATCGATCTCGACCCACCTTCCGATGCCATGGCTTTCTGGAAGTGGCTATGACATGCCGGAGGTCGGCACGCTTGATCATCCAGATCACATCTGGCTACCGAAGCTTAATGGTTATGTTCGCTGCCGCTTGTATGGTTCGGCTGAAAATCATTCGCTGAATCAACCCTTACCATCCATTTTCCAGGTCAATGGCAAAGGTGTCTGCATCGTGTCGGGTTACATGCAGGATGGAAGTTATCAATTCGGTGTTTGGGCGAATGGACAGGTCACTTCATTGACGGACATGCTATCCGCTGAAACGCGGGCTCAATATCATCACTGGTATTGGAATCTGAGTGGGGTGAGTGACCGTGGAACGATCTTGGCTCGAGCCCAGCGGTTGTCGGATAACTCCACCAGGACACTGCTGCTTGTGCCGGGAGAAGTGGTGGCGGGTGAACTCGGCACTGCTGCTGAAATCAAGGACGCCTGGCTGACCACCGCTGCTAGACCCACGCCTGTCGTGAAGATGTATGTGGTGCATGCGCAGCCGACGGCCAGTGGGGTGCAGGTGCGTGTGCGCGGAACGGTGTCTGATGAGTTATCGGGCCTTGCGGAGGCTGCTGGAGATCGTGTTCAGAGTTTGAAGTTTTCTGTTTTCGGGCAAACCATCCGCACCATCAGTCTTGGCTCAGGAGTCGGAACAGGGCAGAGCTTTGATCAAACGCTGTTGATCCCGTATCTCCAGGCGACATCCTACACGCTGCGCGCCGAGACTTCTGAAAACAAAGCCGGAGAAGTGGGGTGGGATGAAGTGGCCGTGAGTGTGGGTTATACCGGCGGCTCATTCACGGCTGATTCTGGAAATGACTTCCGAGTCTCTTTGACTGAGGCACCTACCGCATCAGTCGTGGATACCGTAACGGTGTCTTTGGGGTCGAGCGCGCCTCCTGCGGGTAGCGGAGTTTTAACGGAGACAGGTGCGGACACACAGGTCTTTCAGGGCACGGTCAGTCAGGCGGGGCAGGCGGTGCCCTGCACCGTGGAGATGCGGCCTCGAGGAACACTGGACCCCATGCTCATGGATCGGTTGGATATCAAAGCCCGCTTTTCTCCCAGCAGTGGACTCTCTCCCATCGCTGCGACCTTGGAGGAATCAGCCCCTGATTCACGTTTGTTCATCCTGTCTGCGGGTTCTCTCAGCGGCACTCGGGGGACCTTAGAAGTCCAGGCCACGACAAATCTAACGGGAGCGCAGACGGAGACGGGGCTGACTCCCTTCACCGTGCGCCTGCAGGCAGCTCCGGGGCTGGAAGCAGGGGCTACTCTGGTCCTGGGTGACACGGAGTTTCAGCTTCAGGCCTTTGAGCATCAGGGAGAAGAATACCTCTACCCTGTGGATGCGGGAAAAAGCATGGAACCCCGCCGCTTTCTAGCCGCGACGGGACCTGTTCCTGAAAACCTCACCATCCCAGGCTACACACCCAGCACGGAGACCCAGACGCTGCAATTTAAACTGCGATTCCGAGGTCAACTGTCACCCTTTCTCGAAGTGCAGATACAGCCCGGTCGAGTGGCTGAAGAAGCTCACGTGGCCGCCCTAGCCTCTGATGGCGGACTCAATGCCCAGGCGGGCCAAGCCTGGAGGCAACCTGGGGATAAAATCACCCATGATGATCTCATGATCGCCTTTCGCCTCATGTATGGGGATGCTGGGCAGAACCTGCTCCACTACTTCGAGGAAGGCGGCGGGGTCATCCAGTTGGGAGATGTTCTGGGGGATTTGGACATCGATGTTCTGACGCTCGACCAAAAGACCTACATTCAGATTGAAGATGACGATGCGGAGGTCGCAGGCACACGATATCATCCAGGAGTCGCAGCACAGTTGCTCTGGAATGGGCTGCATCAGTGCCTGGCCTATCATCACATTCGGGTCAATATTCCGGTCACAGATCTCAACGCGCTGATCCAAGCCCGTGAAGCTGTGGGACTGCAAGCCTGCCAGATCGGCATCGCCGCTGCGGAGCTTTACCTCAGTGGCATCAGCATCGTGTCCGATGGGGCAGACATCGTGCTCGTGATCAATGAGGTGGGAGAGGGGAATTATGTGGCCCTGGCCGCAGCGCTTCCATTCATCCCAGTGGCCTTGTTTCACAGCAGCAGCCGACTGCTGATCAAGAACTCTGCTGGGAGGCTGCTGGGTAAAGTGGACAATGCGCAGGAGCTGGAAATCCTGCAACAAATCTACCGCATCACCGATCCTGAGGAAAAGCTGCACACCCTGGGCACCGTGCTGGACTCGAATGACTTTGGCCTAGCCATCGGCCGCATCATGACCTCAGGCAATGGGCCGATTAAAGTTCCGACCAGACAGCAGACGCTCGCTGACCGAATGAAAAAACTGGTGCCCAAGCCGAGCGCCCTGCATCACGCACATCATGATCTGATTTGGACTGAGGCTAAATGGTTTGCGAATCATGGAATCGACGTCAACAACGTGGCTTTTGGTCGTTGGGTAGATGATAAAACACATCATTACTGGCATGATCAAATGGTGCCTAAATACAACGATTTTTGGAAAGACTTTATTAACCTTGAGAATGCCCATGAATTGGCAAGTGGGCACCCTTACTCCAAACAAGATATTCTCAACAAACTTGCCGAAGCTCGTCAAATTTTCATTATTCCGACACCATGAATTTTTTCCGAATAACACCTGATCCCTGTGGCAGTAGAGTAAACCGAAGTTTTTGTTACGCGCGGGATTATGGACCACTGAACAGTGGAATGCCGTTTCTTAGCTCTATCGAGCTGGAAAGAGAGATCGAATACTGGAAAGTTAATCCCAACCCTCCTGGAATGATCATCTCGGAAACGGGAAGTAAGTGGCCTGACTTTCTCCCCCACAGCGGAAGTTGTCCACGTTATTTCATCTCTGAGCGAATCATCGAATCACTCACTCAAGAGGGCATTGCCTTCGCGAGACAAACAGAGATGCCGATTGCTAAAATTCGCTCGAAGCGATTGAGGGACAAACCCGCTCCGAAATACTTTGTATTGGAGGCTGATTCAGGCATGGAGGTGGATTATGTGGCCAGTGGCCGGACCTTTGATACTGAGGGAAAGGTTATTGATCCTAATCCACTGAAGGCACCGCCTTTGAAATTCAATAGAGCGTCATGGAATGGTGCTGATTTATTTTCCATTGCCTTCAATTCCAATCGACGTCCGAGCTGTAGTCTTATCTGCACAGACCGTGTCGTCGAACTCGCCAAGCGTGATGGCTGGACCAACGTTCGCTTTGATCCCGTTGATGTGGTGTGAACTCCAGTGCTTACCACCATGAATTTTTACATCATTCGGACTGCTGAATCAGATCGCAGGTTTATTTATGCTTCGGGTTACGGACCCCTCTCTGAGCCTATGAACTTTTTGTCTCCTCAAGATTTAGAGAACAAGGTTGAATTTTGGAAAGTAAATCAGAGGGAGCCTGGCATAATCACTGGTGAGCGTGGCAGTAAGTGGCCAGACTTTTTGAGAAATGGCGGAAGCCCGCCTCTTATGTTCGTGAGTCAGCGAATTGTTGAATCGTTGCACAATTCTGGCATTCCGATCGCACGCTCAACACCCATGCCCATTGCGAAAATCAAAGCGAAGAATATCAAAGACAAACCTGCACCTGAATACAGCGTGGTTGAGGCGCTTCCAGGAATCGAGATGGATTATGAGGCTAGCGGCATCTCCATAGACTCTGAAGGAAAACCCATCATTCCAAGGACTATTCAACCGATTCCTTGGAAACTAAAATCAAGCACATGGACAGGCCTGGATCTCTTTGGCTGGCCGAGAATCCCCAAACGCCCGGATGAAGTTCTTATTTGCACAGACCGTGTCGTCGAACTCGCCAAGCGCGATGGCTGGACTAACGTTAAGTTTGAATCTATTGCGGCTGTCTGAAGCGTGCCGGTTTCATGGTTGTGGTGGATGAACATCGTCTTTTTCATGCCTAGATTTTTCTTCATTTGTCTGTTTTCGATGGCCACATGGCTGATTGGCGGAGGCTGCACGCTCTACGCACAGCAGTTGAGAGGCCCTCTTCTGCCTTCGGCCACTTTTTGGGATGATCCTCCTCGCCTGATGATGCTGGATTACCCCGACATTTATTCTACTTTTGATGATCCGGCTTATCGATTCGATGCCTCATTTACGAATGTGCCTCTCGGCACCTCTGAGACGCAAGTCTTCAGGCTGGTTAATAGGACGAGTCGTCCCTTTCCAGGACTGTCAGTGGTGTTTGAAGGTGGGCAGTCGGGACGTTTTGTGCTGGATACCTCAGGCATGGCGACCACATTAGCTCCAGGTGAAACAACGTCTTTTCGTCTGTCTTACCGACCCACAATGATTGAAGTCAATCGTATTGAGCTTCAGATCACTTCCGCGGACGAAGAAGTCTATCCTGCCGTTGGATCTATCACAGGATTGCCTATTCATCGTTTAACGGCGTGGCGGGAGACCTATTTTGGTAGCTCGGCAAATGATGGCGATGGCGCAGACGAAGCGGACCCAGATCGAGATGGAGTGATCAATCGATTGGAATTCGCCCTGAACCTAGATCCACGCAAACCATCAAAGCCGAGCACGATCCTTCAGACCTCCGAACTGAACGGTATGATCGAGTTCATTTACACACGCAGTCGTGGTGCCTTGTCCGATGGGCAAAAATTCGTCGTGGAATGGAGCGACAGCTTAGCGCCGCTAAGCTGGAGGCAAGATGAGGTCACGGAAAGTATTCTGTCTCAAACGGCAGCCGCTGAGACCATCAAAGCTGTGCTGCCCAAAGGCCTGAGTGGAGCCCGGTTTGTTCGGCTGCGTGTGGAGAGATGATCGACTCAGGTTAGCCCGGAAGTCGTAATCGCTTCAATTTCCCACCAATCAGTTCGTGCTATTTCTCCTACAAACTGGATGAGCAGAACCCACGTATTCACAGGGCCTGCGGCATTTCTTGAGTCCGTTTTTTAATCTTGATCACCTTTAAAGATTTTGCTTCACGTCTTGCACGGGAAGAGCTTTCCGCCAATGTCGGGCAACGTGCAGTACGAGCTTCCTCAGACGCCGCAAGAACGCTTTTCC
>JAIXVB010000734.1 GCA_027483245.1 Verrucomicrobiaceae bacterium
GCCGCCTCCGTGTAGCCGTCATTGACCAGCAAGGTCGCGAACCATTCTCGGTTGCCTGCCGTCAGCGCGCTGGCAGGGAAACTGAGCGTGCCATTGAGGATGGGGGTGGAGGGGGCGGACTTGCTACCGTTGAGGTAATTCCATTGCGTGGAATTGGGGCCGCCCGGCGTTTGGCCCTTTTGATAAATGGCGACCCAGTCACGGGTATTGCCCGGGGCGTATTCAAAGGTGATGGCGATGTTCTCGTTCGGACTGTTGTTATAGACCTTCTTGGCCAGGGTCAGCTTGGGATCACCTGCGACACTGCCCTGAATCGTGAAGGCCACCGATGTGGACCAAGCGGACCATGAAGCATTGGCATCGCGATGACGCACTCGGGCATGGTAGGTGCCGTTCGGCTGCGAACCCGTGGCCAGGGTCCATTCGAGGACATTGACCCCAGCGTTGCGATTGATCGGCTCCCAAAGCGGTGAGCCCGTGTCGCCGTAGAGATTCTCGACATCGCGGATGCGATCCACTCGCAGTTGGGTAAAGGCCGCATCTTTGGCGATTTGGAAATGCACGCTGTTGAGGACCTGCGCAGAGGCGGAGGAAAAAGCAGAACTCGCCAGGGTCAGGGGCAGGGTGACAGGGCCGGTGATGGCCGTGGTGATGCTCGGTGTGGCAGGCACTGCGAGGCCTGACTGACGGCTAAACTGGTCGATGAGGCGACTGTTGTAAGCTTGCGTGGTCCAGCGTGTGCTTTCCGGAAACTTCACGTTGGCCTCGGCATAACATTCCACATCCATCCGGCGGTTGGCCAAGTCAAAGTCCAGAAGCTGCCAAGCCCAGTTGGCGATTGTCTTTTGCACATCATCGAAGTCCGTCTCGGTGCTCTGCCCCCAGAATTGATCCCAAGCGGTGGCGCCCGAGATGATGTGATAGCAGGGCCAATCGCGCGTTTGACCACGGGCGTAGAGGTGGTGATGAGCACCAATGTTCAGCATGTGCTTCGGTGTCTGGCAGAGGATGGGCATGACCGTCGTCCGCAGCCAGGAAGAGATGTCGCCCACGAACTGCTCCGCCTGATAAGGGCGGTGGCACACGCTGATGATGAAGTCCACGCTGCTGTCCACCGCGGCGGCATTGATGATGCTTTGCACCCAATTCGCCTGCGTGGAGCCCGTGTGCTCGCTGCTCAGGTGGATGAACAGGATGTTCGCATACTGATAGGCATAATAGACCTTGGGATCAGGGCTGGTGATGCCCTGATAGGTCACCTGATCATACTTGAAGAGAGACTTGTAGCGCGCGAGTCCTGAGTCTGAATAGGTCTCATGATTGCCCACCGTGGTCATGAAAGACAGGTTGGGTGAGACCAGATTGCTGTAACCAAAGTGCAGGTTGCGCCAGTGATCCAGGGTCCCCACGTCCACCTGATCCCCCGGGTTCAGGACCATGTCCACGGCCTCTTCGATGGGGACTCCGAACTTGTCTTCCAGCTTGATCTTCGCGCGTTCCATCAGCCGTGCCCAGCGGCGCTCATTGGTGAGGATTTGATTGTCACCGAGCAGCAGGACGCGGAATCGTCCCGTCTTTTGGCCGAGCTGCGGCGGTGTGCGAAAACGAAAGGTGGCCGAGGTCTCCCGCTCCGAGCGCACCCGGTAGAAGTAAAATTGATTTGGCTGCAGCCCCGTCATGCGGACAGCGTGGTAGCGATCCTGCGCGCTCATGGTCAGCGCGCTGCCACTCGCTGTGTTGCTGAGACTGCCCGCCGTGGTGCCCCAGTCCACCCAGGTCTCCGTGTCTGTGTTTGACCACCAAGAGACCCACACGGAATCCGGCTGCAGCAGGTGCAGGTAAGGCCTCAAATTTGAAGTGCCCTCCTCCCCCAGCAGAGGGGAAACGAACCTTTCGACAGCCCAGGCACCCAACAGGCCGCGGGTGGTGAGTCCCATGGAGGTAATGCGGAGAAATTCAGAACGGTTCATGGTGTTTGAAACAGATTGAAGGGTCTCTGGAGGACCCGCCTTCAGCGCCGCGCAGTAGTGTTTCAAAAAGCCGTTCTCAAACAACAATGCTGTCACAACAGCCTATGTTTCGAACCTTTCACCGACGGTCATGGCAGGACGTCGCGCATCGCGCACGGATCACCTCAAAGTCCCTTCAGATAATCATTCGCAACTCGGCATCTTATGCGCTCCCATCGGGGCTGATGTTTGCTGATCGTTGGACACAAATCCTGAACTCCCATGGCGCTGAAACCGCTCTCTGGCACCCTGAGGGAGCCCTCACTTTTCATGATCTCGATGCCGCTGCGCGCGCCCTGCCTTCCCAGATCTGCGGTCGCCTGGGACGCTTCTACCTCGCCCAGGGGGATGGTCCTGAGGTCACCATCGCTCTGCTCGCCGGGTTCCTCACCGGCTTGCCCGTTCAGGTCGTGGAAAAAGATCGCTCCCGCCGGGTGCCCACCTGCTGCGTGCCGCGCGGAGTCGCCCTGGTGAAACAAACTGTGGGTGCCTCCGGTGTGCGACGCTGCCAGTTTTTCACGATCGATCAGGTCATGGCCGATGTGGACCGGCTTCATCAGGCCCTGCGCCTCGCCGAGTGTCAGGTGGCCCTGGCCCCGCTCAGCGTGGCGCACAGCTTCGGCCTCACCACCACGGTCTTGCAGACTCTCCTCCACGGCCTGCCCACGCACTGGCTGCCCACGCCCTTTCCCAGTGGCTTGACCGCTGCCCTGGCACAGCATGAACGGGTCTTTCTGCCCGGCGTGCCCGCCATGTGGAAGGCCTGGCTCATCGCTGGGCTCGACCTCAGCCACGTCACCCGAGCCGTCTCCGCAGGCTCCCTGTTGACCCTCGAGCTGGAGAAAAAAGTGCGCGACACCTTTCACCTGAAACTGCACACGCTTTATGGCACCAGCGAGACCGGTGCCATCAGCTACGATGCCACCGCAGAACCCCGCTCCAGCGCGACAGATCTGGGCACCCTGCTATCTGGCGTCTGCGCTCGCGTCGAAAACGACCGCCTCCGCGTCCAGAGCGACGCCGTGGGCCTGGGATACGACACCGTGCTGCCGGGGGAGGTCTTTCATCACGGCCAGCATCTCACCTGGGACAGCATCACCCTCCACGCCGCCCAGCTTCAGTATCAAAGCTGCCTCGGCCCGGGCATCAACGTCGCCAGTCGGAAACTCAGTCCGCAGGCCATCGCGGAAAAAATTCGCGCCGCCACAGGCATCAAACAAGTCAGCATCCACGGCCAACCCAGCCGCGATCCCGAGCGCGTCCAGGATGTCGTCGCCACCCTCACCCTCCCGCCCGAAAACCTCACCCCCGAGTTCAAATCCCGCGCCTGCGCAGCCCTCGCCCCCTGGGAAGTGCCGCGACACTGGCGGGTGAGCCAGTAATCAGTGGTCAGTGGGCAGTTCCTGGCTTGGGGCTTGGTTCTGGGGTTTGGCACTTTTCTCTTTCCCCTTATACCTTTCCCCTTTTCCCACTTTGGGGCTCGAACACTGACCACTGAATACTGATTACCGATCACTGCCCCCAACCCTTCAGGCTCGACAAACGTTTCTCTTTCGTTTGTCATATGCTGCCATGAAGAATTTGCTCCCAGAGACCACTTTTCTGACCAATCTCTATGCCACACCGGCGGATTGGCAGAGGGATTTGTTTTATTGTGTCGTGCGTGCAGGGCATCTGAAAGCCGGCTTTGAGCATCGCATCCAGCGTGAAACCTATCCCGGTCACGAACTTATCCTCTGCCTCAGTGGACACGGCTGGGTCCAGGTCGGGGGGAAACGACATGAGGTCAGCCCGGGCAGCCTGGTGTGGGTGAACTGTCATCACCCGCATCAATACGGCGCCATGGCCAAGGACCCCTGGGAGGTCTTCTGGGTGCGTGTCGAGGGTCGCCAACTCGACCGCACCTCCCAGCTTCTTGATGTTCATGCCGCGCCAGTTTTTCAGCAACTGAACACCGAAGCTGCCGCTGCTGACTTCCAGCGCGCCTTCCGTTATCTCGAAGGCACCCGTCCCTGCGATGCCGCCCATGTGAATGCTGCCATCGCTGCTATCATCGCCGCCGCCTTTGAGTCCCGCCTCTCAGATCCCGGCGCGCTGCAGCCCGAACTCCCCCCGGCCGTGGCCAAGAGCCTGGAAAAGATGCGCCTCTACTTTCATCAGCCCATCCGGGTGGTCGAACTGGCCCAAATCGCAGGCATGAGTGAAAGCCACTTCTCCCGGCAGTTCAAATCCGCCATCGGCACCAGCCCCATCGATTGGCTGCGCCGTGAACGCATCAACCAAGCCAAACGCCGCCTCATCGAGAGCGATGACCCTGTCAAAGAGATCGCCCGACAAGTGGGCTACGCCGACCAGTTCTTTTTCAGCAAGGACTTCAAACGCATGACCAAACTGACCCCGACCCAGTTCCGCGAAGAAGAGAAACAAGGGAAGTGACGCCGGTCCCACCCGTAGCACGGGCAGCCCGACTCGACCCTGCCCAGGGGCGACGGTGCAAATGAGGCTGCGTTTTGAGTCCAGCCCATGCCCGACGCAGTCCAGAGCGGCTCCGACAGCGTTTGTGCCCCCATTCGACCCGTCGGTGTGCCTCTCCAAGCCGTCGGCGAGGTTCTCTAAGTCGTCGGTGTGCCTCTCCAAGCCGTCGGCGGGGTTCTCTAAGCCGTCGGCGTGCTTCTCCAAGTCGTCGGCGGGGTTCTCTAAGCCGTCGGCGTGCCTCTCCAAGCCGTCGGCGGGGTTCTCTAAGCCGTCGGCAGACCCCTCTATGGAAATTTTAAAGCGCTTGATTTGGGCCGATGGCTCCAGGCTGGAGACCTCAGGTGCCTTGGGGACGAAAGATGCACAAGACCGTGCACAGACCCCGGAATGCCGTTCGCTCAAGAGCCTTTGCAGGCCATGGGAATCTCGAGGGCAGGGGAGGCCCAGCGCATTCTAGCAAGCGAGCGTGACCTTGGTCAGGTTCGCGGCGGCGTTTTAGCCAATGAGGGCGTTACGCAGGGAGGCGAGTTCTTCTTGAACGGCTTCGTCGGTGGGATTCCGCAGGGTGCTGGCGACGAGGTCGCGCATGATCTCGCGGAAGCGTTTGCGCAGGCGGGAGATGGTCTGGCGAATGGCGTCGTGCGTCATGCCCAGTTGGGCGGCCAGTTCGGTGTCGTTGCCAGAGCCGGCGGTGCTGGGGTCCAGTCGGGCGCGGAGGAGCAGGAACTGCTGCTCTTTACCGGCTTGTTTCTGCTCCTGAGCCAGTTGCTCCACGGCGGCCTCGATGATGCGCAGGGCACAGAGGCGCTGGTAGAGCATCTCGGGGGTGCGGTGGTCGGGCGGGTGAATGCTGAGGTCGTCCTCGGCCTGTGAGCCCTCCAGCGAGAGCATCTCTTTGCCACCGCCGCGTTTTTGCGCGTTGGCCTGGCGCTGCCAGTGCTTGATGTGACGGGAAAAGGCGGTGAGCAGGTAGTTCCGCAGCTTTCCCAGAGTGGCATCGGCGCTGGAGAAAAGATCCTTTTCCAGGACGAAGGCAAAGAAGCTCTGAGTCAGGTCTTCGGCATCGGCGGGGGGGATGCCCTGATGCCGGGCATAGCCATAAATGGGGCGCCAGTAGATTTTACACAGCTCATCAAGAGCGACTCGACTACGAGTGGCGTCTCCCCCTTCGCGAACGGCGACTACGACGCTCCATCGTGTCGCTGGGAAGGGTCCTTGATTCGTTGACATGTTCACTCTACGGAACGCCAGACGTATGCAGCTTGCAACTAATTGAAGGGCGACAATGTAGAAGATAAAGATTTTGGCGTCACAAATTCGGATGCCGTGGTTAACTTTAGCCGACAATGACCTCTGAGAATGATCCGCAACCCCCAGACCCGCCCTCAGCGGGTGCCCCCATCCTGGGTGGGCTGGACCCTCTGGGTCTGCTGGATGCGGTGATGACGGGCGACTCCGGGGACTGGGAACCACCGGCACCTGAGGTGCTAGAACCGTGGTTTCACGGCTTTGACGAGTTTCGTTTCCTGGATCGCGGCGGCATGGGCGCGGTGTATGCGGCGCGGCAAAAGTCCCTGGATCGACCGGTGGCGATCAAGATCCTGCCACCGGAGCTGGGGCATGATGCGGACTTTGTGGAGCGCTTTCATCAGGAGGCCCGGCTGCTGGCGCGGATGCAGCACCCGCACATCGTGACCATCTATGACTTCGGCACGACGGCGGCAGATCATTTGTTCATCGTCATGGAGTATGTGCCTGGCACGACGGTGGCGGAGTTGATGAAAAAAGAGCGTTTGTCGGCGCTGCAAGTGGTGGAGATCGCCACGCAGGTGTGTGAGGCGCTGGAATTCGCCCACGATCATGGGGTGATCCATCGGGACATCAAACCGACGAACATTTTGCTGGATGATCGGGGTCGTGCTCGCGTGGCAGACTTTGGCCTGGCGAAGCTGACGCCGAATCATGCGATCGCGAAGAAGACGAGCACCCGCACCCGGGTGGGACGGGCGCTGGGCACGCCGGGATATGCGGCGCCGGAGCAGCGCCGGGCAGAGCCTGAGGTGGATCAGCGGGCCGATATCTTCAGCCTGGGCGTGACACTCTATGAGATGCTCACCGGGCACCTGCCGATCGGTGTTTTTGAAAGCCCGTCACGTAAGGTCGGGTCCCCGCCTGCGCTGGATCGGGTCATTTTGCGCGCCTTGCAGGAGCGGCCTGCGCTGCGCTACCAGTCGGTGGCCCAGATGCGGCGTTCCATCATCCCCATCGCGGTGAAGCTGGGGGCACCGGGGTTCCGCCGGCAGATCCTGCAGCGGCCACTGACGGCCGGGGTGATCGTGATCCAACTGCTGGTGGTGAGCTGGCTGCTGTGGGAGCGTCTGTTTGAGAAACCTCAAGAGATGGTGGTGCCGACAGAGACGCTGAATGTGGGCGACTCCACGCCGAATCTTCGCCTGAATGAGGACTACACGGTGATCATGGAGCTGCTGACCTGGCGACAGGCGGAGGAGATGGATCGCGGGCATGAGGAGTTCCGGCTGGCGCAGATCGAGAGTGCGGAGGAACAAGAAAAGATCCAAAAGTTGCTGGTCGCGCAGGGCATGCGTGCCCCGGTCTGGATTGGGGGCTTTCGCACGGCCTCCGATGAACCCTTTCGCTGGCTGGATGACAGTCCCGTGGACTATGCGAACTGGATGCCCAGCCATGACACGCCCCCGGTGATCATCACGGAAATTCAGGCCAAAAACAGCCGCACCCTGCGCACCAGCGGTGGCTTCACTCCAGACTGGATCGAGCTCTACAATCCGGGTTCGAAGCCAGTGGATCTCACGGGCTGGCGGCTGCGGCACATCGTCCGAAACTCGGGGGGAGAAGGGCGCCTGCGCAGCCTTCAGGGCGTGTCCACGATCATTGAGCCTGGAGCCTATCGGTTGGTTTATTTTGGCATGCTCAAAGGCGACAGCCGTGAGCTGACGATGCCCTTTAGCCTGGAGGCACAGGGAGCGCGCCTGCGCTGGTGTGACCCGCGTGGAGAAGTCATCCAGGACTTCCGTCAGGACTGGCCGCGTCAGCAGACAGATGTGAGCATGGGCGGGGATGAGAACGGCCTGGACTGGGGCCTCTGCCGTGAGCCGACGCCCGGCGCACCGAATGCTCCACGCACCTCGCGCATCCCTGAGCCGCGCGCGGAAAAGATCGATGAAATGTGCATCCTCATGCTGCCTGACTTCGAGGGGCGCTGGACCCAGGACATCCCGCAGCGGAAGGCCTGGATCCTGGTCGAGCAAGTGCGCTGATCACCCCCGCTGGCTGCGATACTGCGTGGGGCTGCATTTCATCAGCCGGCGGAACAGTCGATTGAAAAACGACACCTGGGTGAAGCCACAGCTCAGGGCGATCTCCAGCACGCTGCGATCCGTCTCCAAGAGCTCACGACACGCGGCCTGAAGCCGCAGACGATTCACAAATTCACTGAAGGTGCGGCCGGAGAGTTTCTTGAACTGACGCGCAAAGGTCGGGCGGCTGAGATGGGTGAGGGCCAGCACGGCCTCGAGTCGCACTTCCTCACGATAATGCGCCACGAGATGCCGCACGGCTTTGGCGATGGCCTGCTGGTAATGCGACTCGGCAGCCAGGGAAAACGTGCGCACGGACAGCGGGCGCCGTTCCTCAGCCGCCGCCTGAGACAGGCGAGAGAGAATGCGCAGCAGCAGGGCCAGCTGCGCCATCCCGGTGGCCTGGGTCATCTCCTGCAACCACGCGGCCACCTGTGTCGCTGTCTCGCCACTGAGCCGCAGGCCCCGCCCTGCCTGACCAAACAACTCCAGTAGCGGTGCTGTCTCTGGAAAGGCCCAAAAGGCATGGCCTAACGGAAAGTGCCACTGCACGGAAATGCCGCTGGAGCTGCCACGCGTGTGCCAGTAGTGCGGCAGACTGGCCCCCAGCAGCACCAGATCTCCCGGGGCAAAGGAGCCGATGTGATCGCCCACGAAACGGGTGCCTTTGCCTGCGGTGAAAAGGGTCAGCTCCATCTCCGCATGGAAGTGCCAGTGGGTGCCCTCGCCGACCACACGCTCCACCTGCTGGGGGCCCAGCACGCACTCCACCTCGCGCAGAGAACGCGCCCAGCGCAGCACTCGAAAGGAATGCCCACTGGGAATTTGGATCTGCTCGCGCTCTGCCCGCATGGCCACTTTCATAGCAGCATCCTGAGCCGACGCGACTCCTGTTTGAGACGATAGTCCCAGCTTTCGAGACAGGAAACGTAGAGGCCGTGGCTGGGAATGGCTAAAACAGCCCCCGCATGAGCAACCCAACCACCTACCGCTTTTCATTTGGTCCCTGGAACATCAGTGAAGGAGCCGATCCCTTTGGCACCGAAGTCCGCCCCGTTTTCCCCCACGAGGAAAAGTATGCGCTCTACCGCCCGCTGGGTTTTGAAGGCGTGCAGTTTCACGATGACGATGTCGTGCCGGGCATGGATGGCTTCAGTCCAGATCAGTTGGTTCAGAAGGCCACGGAGGTGAAGACGATGCTGTCCAATCAAGGCCTCACGCCTGAATTCGTGGCCCCACGTCTCTGGTTCGCCGAACAGACCACCGATGGTGCCTACACCTCGAACAGCGCTTCGGATCGTGCCTATGCTTGGGACCGCACGAAGAAGTGCATCGACATCGCTCGCGCGCTGGATTGCAAGGCCATCGTCCTTTGGCTCTCCCGTGAAGGCACCTACATCCGCGAGGCCAAAGATGCTCGGCTCGCCTATCAGCGTCTTTTGGAAACCGTCAACGCCATGCTCGACTACGACAAGGAGATCGAAATCTGGATTGAGCCGAAGCCCAATGAACCCACCGATCAAGCCTACGTGCCCACCATCGGTCACGCCATCGCCCTGTCCTTTGCGTCGCAAGATCACAAGCGCGTCAAAGGCCTGATCGAAAGCGCCCACGCCCTGCTCGCAGGCCTGGACCCAAGCGATGAAATGGCTTTTGCCCTGGCTCATGACAAGCTCGGCAGCGTTCACCTCAACGATCAGAACGGTCTCAAATACGATCAGGACAAAAACTTCGGCGGAGCCAACCTGCGCGTCGCCTTCAATCAAGTCCGTGTCCTGGAAGAAGCCGGCTACGGTCAGCGCGGTGAGTTCATCGGCCTGGATGTCAAAGCCATGCGCACGCAACGCGGTTGCCCCGTGACCGATCACCTCAAGAATAGCCGCGAGCTCTTCCTGCACCTCGTGGACAAGGTCCGCAGCGTGGACAACACCCTCGTCCAACAGTTCCGCGATGCCCGGGATTATGAAGCCCTGGAGCTTTACATCCTGAAACACTTGATGGGCATCTAAGGCCGTGTGCGCTGAAGCATAGGCTTTCCAGCCTGTGTCTTCAGTGTTCAGTGTTCAGTGTTCAGTGTTCAGTGTTCAGTCTGAAAGCCGCAGTTGCTGAGCACTGGAGCTTCATTGCTTTTCTCATGTCTTATGCCCAAAGTTTTTCCGATCTGGAAGTTTACAAGCGTGCGCGAACGCTGCGGAGAGAAGTCTTTGCCATCAGTCAACGTTTCCCGAGAGAAGAGTCCTATTCGCTCACGGATCAGTGGCGGAGGGCATCTCGAAGCATTGGAGCACAGCTTGCCGAAGCCTGGGCCAAGCGACGTTATCCCAAACACTTCCTCAGCAAACTCAGCGATGCCGATGGCGAAAACCTGGAAACTCAACACTGGATCATCGTCGCCCTTGATGATGGATACATCACACGCGAAGAAGCTCAGAGCCTGGGTCGTCTTTCCAAAGAGGTGGGAAAGATGCTGGGTGAGATGATGAACAACGCAGACTCCTTCTGTGGCACCGACTCCAGCAACATCCTCCAAGAAACCGCAGCCGCCGACCTCGACCTCGATCTAGATTTCTGAAACTGATTACTGATTACTGATTACCGAACACTGATTACTGAATACCGCTCCATGAAACAATACCGTCTCAATCGTCTCTTCAATGCCAAGTCCGGTCGCTGCTTCGATGTGGCCGTGGATCATGGCTTCTTCAATCAGCCTGGGTTCCTTCAGGGGATCGAGGACATGCGCGTGGTCATCAAGACCCTCGTCGATGCCGCACCAGATGCCATCCAGCTCACCGTCGGTCAGGCTCGTCATTTGCAGGAAGTGCCTGGGCGCTTCAAACCTAGCCTCGTGCTGCGCACGGATGTGGCGAACATTTACGGCAAGGAACTGCCGAGCAGCCGCTTCAGCCTGATGCTGGAAGAAACCATGCTGCAAGCCGTGCGTCTCGATGCCGCCTGCGTGTGCGTGAATCTTTTTCAGATCCCTGGCGCGCCCGAGGTGCATGAGCAGTGTGTGGAAAACATCCTGCGCCTCAAACCTCAGGCCGACTATTACGGCATGCCGATGATGATCGAGCCTCTCGTGTTTCAACCGAACAGCGTGGCCGGCGGTTACATGGTCAATGGCGATGAAACGGCCATCACTTACCTCGTGCGCCAAGCCGTGGAACTCGGGGCAGATATCGTGAAAGCGGACCCGACCGACGACGTGAGCGTTTATCACAAAGTCATCGCCGCTGCCTCTGGCATCCCGATTCTCGTCCGTGGTGGCGGTCGTGTGAGTGACAAGGAAATCCTGGAACGCACACAAGGTCTGCTGGCTCAAGGAGCCGCAGGCATCGTCTATGGCCGCAATGTCATCCAGCATCCGAACCCGAAAGGCATCACTCAGGCCCTCATGGCCATGGTGCATGACGGAGCGAGCGTGGACGAAGCCCTCAAACTGGTGACCGCATGAGCCTGAAAGACATCCGCATCGGCATCATCGGCGGCGGCCTCATGGGTCGCGAAATGGCCAGCGCCTTCGCCCGCTGGTGCGCACTCACGGATGTGAGTGTGCGTCCTGTGCTGACCTCGGTCGCAGACCTGAACCCGGCCACGTTGGCTTGGTTTGACTGCATCCCGTCCTGCACCCAAAAGACCACGGATTATCATGAGCTGCTGGCCAATCCCGACGTGGACGTGGTCTATGTGGCCGTGCCGCACAATCTGCATGAGAAGCTTTATCTCGATGTGCTCGCAGCGGGCAAAGACCTCTTCGCGGAGAAACCCTTCGGCATCGATCTGCCTTCCGCACGGCGCATTCTCGCGGCTGTGAACTCCAGCGGTCGCTTCGTGCGTTGCAGCTCGGAGATGCCCTTCTTCCCAGGTGCCCAGCGCGCGTTTGAAATCGCTCGCAAAGGTGAGATCGGACGTGTCTTGGAAGTCGTCTCCGGTTTTCATCACAGCAGTGACCTGGATCCGACCAAGGCGGCTAACTGGAAGCGTCTCAACGCGACCTGCGGTGAAGGCGGTGCGCTCAATGACCTGGGCATGCACTCCTGCCACTTGCCTCTCCGTCTCGGCTGGAAACCCACGCGTCTGTTTGCTCAGCTTCAGAAAGGCTATCCCCAGCGCCCCGATGGCAAAGGTGGCATCACGAACTGTGACACCTGGGACAATGCCATGCTGCACACCTGGACGACCATTGCCGAACAAGAAGTGCCGTTGCGTCTGGAAATGAAACGTCTGGCTCCTGGAGCCACGAACACCTGGTTCATCGAGATCCTCGGCACCGATGGCGGGGTGCGCTTCAGCACCGCGGAACCGAAGACGCTCTGGATCTTTGAGCGTGGAAAAGAGCAGTGGTGGAAACGCACCGAGCTGGGCTTTGGCACGCCGTTCAAGGCGGTGACGGGTGGCATCTTCGAGCCAGGTTTCCCGGATGTGATCCAGCAGATGTGGGCCGCTTACCTCATGGAGCGTGAAGGATTGCTCGAAGGTCGCTTTGGCTGCGCCACCCCTGAAGAAGCGGTGGCCACTCACGAGATCTTCGCTGCGGCTCTTGAGTCCCAACGCACCGGCACCGTCGTCAGCCTCTGATCCGTCATGACCTCCCTTCGCTCAGGCCTTTTGGCCGCTGGCAACTTCATCGTGGATTACGTGAAGATGGTCGATCATTACCCTCAACAGGACATGCTGGCCAGCATCCTGAGCGAGTCGCAGGCCAATGGCGGCGGCCCCTACAACGTGCTCAAGGACCTCGCGGCGATGCAGGCAGGTTTCCCGTTGGCGGCTTGTGGTTTGGTCGGTGAGGATGCCAATGGCCGCTGGATTCACAGCGATTGCACCGCCCATGGCATCGATACCCAGCAGCTTCATCGCACGGAACTCCGTTCCACGTCCTACACGGATGCGATGACCGTTCAGAGCACCGGCAGACGCACCTTTTTCCATCAACGCGGGGCCAATGCGCTCTTCGATGGGAGCCACTGCGATTGCTCGCAAACTCAGGCCAAGATCCTTCATCTCGGTTATCTGATGCTGTTGGATCACCTGGACAGCTTTGATGAATCGGGTCAAACCCACGCCTCACGACTGCTCGCCCGCGCTCAACAAGCTGGGCTGGAAACCAGCGTGGACATGGTCAGCACGGAGAACCCTCAGTTCCGTGAGATCGCCCTCAGCGCGCTGCCCTTCACGGATCATCTCATCATCAACGAGATCGAAGCCTCGCGGGTGCTTTCGAGAACCCTTGAGGCCCATGATTTCCAAAGCCTGCTCGCCGCTGCTCAAGAGATCCTGCAGCTCGGCGTTCAGCAGAGTGTCACGATCCATGTCGAGCACGGCGC
>JAIXVB010000237.1 GCA_027483245.1 Verrucomicrobiaceae bacterium
CCATTATCGCGGCCCATCTTGCGCCATTCATCCCAACTGAAGTGGGTCTTGGTCAGCAGGGCAGGTGTCTTGCCATCCGTGGGCCAGTAGAGGTTCTTGCGGAAAATGAGGCTGTCCTTGGGATTGCCGCGTTCGACCTTGTCTTGGAGCTTCCAGTTCCACTCACCGCCATCGAGGAGGGGCGAGGCAGGATCCCACACGACGATGTTTTTTTCATACGTGAAGCAGAGATGCTGTTCATTGCGGCTGCGCTGGATCTGGGCCTTCTTGCCAAAGGCGAAGATGTTGTTCCGAATGCGATTGGCGTAACCGTAGTGCTGATGAAAGCCGGATTCGCTGGTGTCATGGACGAGATTTTTTTCCATCAGCACATCGCCACTGCCCTCGTCGGTGTAAAGGCCCCAGCCACCGTACCGATGGCTGGCGATGTGGTGCACATGATTGCCGCGAATGATCGTGCCCGGCGCATTGCCCAGGCCATAAAAGCCGCCCATGTCACTGAGGTAAGCCCAACCGAGGTGGTGGATGTGATTGTTCTCCACGCGGTTCTCACGCCCGAAGCTCTCGCCATAACCCCAGTTCCAACCGATGCTGAGGCCGCTGTAAAAGAGGTCGCCAATGTCGCAGTGCGTGATGGTGCAGTTCCGCGCGTGAGTGATCAGCACGCCGCAGGCGCTGGGGTGCAGCCGCCCGAGATGCTGGAGGATGCAGTCATCCACGGTGATGTCATGGCAGAGGCGTTCTTCCTCAGGCCGGGTGATTTCTGCGATGCGCACACCGCCGCCACCGAGGTCGTGCAGATGGCTGTGCAGGACGGCGGAGCCGATGCTGCCATTTTTGAAATAGATCCCGTGTCTGCCGGTGTGGGCGATCTCGCAGTTCTCGAAACGAATGCCGCGGCTGTTTTCGATCTCGATCGTGCCATCGACACTGGCGGCGGCCTGACCATCATGCAGTCCGTCCTTGGGATACAGGTATTGGGAATGCCGGAAGCGGAGGCCTTTGAAGGTGATGTTTTGGCTGCCTTTGATGCTGATCAGCTTGTCAGCCACGGGGGCGATGACTTCGACCTGACTCATGTCTTCACCTGGCAGTGGCTGGTAGAACACTTCACCCCGAGTCCGATCCAAGAACCATTCGCCCGGTGCGTCCAGCGCAGCGCGGAAGTTTTCTAACCAAAAGCGCTGATCCGGTTCATAGTTGATGAAGGGGTAACGAGAACGACCGCGAATCCGCACAGAGCGCGTGGCATCATCCAGGGCCTGAATGCGGCACTGTCCCACCGCCCAGGCATGTGTCACGGTGATGAGCACCTGATCCCGCTGATCGGCGGGCACGCCTTTGAGCAGGGCGTAGTGCTCAGGATAAAGGGCAAAGGCCTCGAACTCGGGATTCTTGACATCCGGGAACACGCCCATCTCACAGGCCTCCGCGAGATTGAAGTAACCTTGGTTCGGCGATCGGGCCAAGGTGGCGCGGCGACCCTGGATCCACAGCTGCTCGAAAATCCATCCTTTGTCGGGCAGCGTGGCTTTCCACAAGCCGCCTTCGGTTTTCTGCCAACCGGTGATGGCTCTGCCACCGGTGAACACGGGCGTCGCCTCTGGTGCGGCCTCCCAGGTTACCTGCGCATCTTCAGCGCCCAGCGTCAGCTCCTTGGTCAGCGGATAGACGCCTGATTGAACGAGGATGCGCACCGGTTTGGGCAGCGCGCGTGCAGCGTCTCGAGCGGCCTGCGGCGTGGAGATCGGCCCCTCGGGACTGAGGATCAGATCGGCGGCCGGCGCGCTGAGGGTGGTGGTGACAATGAGGAGAAGGATTCCTTTAAACATGGTGCTCCTCCAGGTGCCTGAACTTTCCCCTGACTGCAAGCTGGCAGCGCCAAAAGCCGGATCAACCTTCGACAAGTCGATAACCGATGCCAGGTTCGTTGCGCAGCTCCAAAGGTGTGCCTTCTAGCTTCTTGCGCAGGTGATTCACATAGACGCGAAGGTAATGCCCCTGGTTCTCCGATTGAGGACCCCACACTTCGCGCAGGATGTGTTTGAGCGTGACGATTTTTCCCGCGTGACGCACCAGAAGACTCAGCAGCGCATACTCGGTGGGCGTGAGTTTGAGCGGCTCTCCCTGCAAATGCGCCTCATGCTGCACGGGATCGATGTGCAATGGGCCGAGGTGCAGGGTCGTTGCTTCATCACCACTGCGCCGCCGCTGAATGGCGCTGAGACGAGCGATGAGTTCGGCGGTGGAGAAGGGTTTGGTCACGTAATCATCCGCCCCGTTTTCCAAGGCCGCGACTTTGATGCTCTCCTGATCACGCACGCTTAAAATCAGCACCGGAATCTGGCTCCACTCGCGCAGCCGCTTCAGCACCTCCAGGCCATCCATGTCCGGCAGGCCGAGGTCGAGCAAAATGACATCTGGCTTCACGAACACCGCCTCTTGCAGGCCCAGTTGACCCGCAGGTGCCTCCTTGACCGTGTAGCCCTTCGCCTCCAACGCCATGCGCAGCAGGCGGCGAATCTGGATTTCGTCATCGATGATGAGGGCGGTCATGTAAAGTGGTCCGCACAGTCCTCTGTGCGGGCAGCGGGAGTCAAGCTCCGTTCATGCTGTCAGAGGATGCTGCGGACCACTTTGAATTACGAACTCCGCGCCTCCTTCCGGATGGTTTCGGGCCGTGATCTTGCCTCCCATGGCCTGCACAAAGCCGCGCGCAATCGCCAGGCCGAGTCCCGTGCCACCTGCCGGTGAACCTGCCGCGCGGTAGAATTTTTCAAAGACACGCGGTTCCTCACCCACCGGCAGCCCTGGTCCATGATCGCGGATGATCAGCAGCAAGGTTTGGCCTGCACCGTCTTCTGGGCGCTCTGGACTCGGGGGCCGTGCGGAGGACGGTGCCGCCCACCTCGCCGCGATCTCGATCTTCGATGCTGGCGGTGAGTAAACCGCGGCGTTGTGCAGGATGTTCGCCAGCGCCTGAGCAAACAATTGGTGATCCAATTGGAGCAGTGGAAAATTTGCAGGGATGTTGAGTTCGAGAGGATGTGACTTCAGGGCTTCGCCTGCAGCTTGTCGTGCGGCGGCGATGACGTCATGCAGATCACACCAATCGATGACGGGCTTCAAACCCTCAGCCTCCAGTCGAGTCATTTGCAGCAGGTGATCCACCACTCGTTGCAGCCGATGCGTGGCGGTTTCGATTTCGTTGATGTAGGGGCTTTGCACGTTGCCCAAGCCTTCCAAGGAAGCGCGGATGACAGCCAGCGGGGTTTTCAATTCATGCGAGACACTGTCGAGCAGGGTGCGCCTTAGCTTCTCGGATTGGGCGAGCACTTCTGCTTGGCTGACCGCCTGAATGAAGTGCTCCTTTTCCAAAACCAGCGCCAGTTGTAGGGCAAAGGCTTCAATGGTCTGGCGCAAGGTGAAATCGAGCTGCCCATCACGTGGCATCTGCACGCCCAGCACACCCATCAGTGAAGTGGCCGTTTGCAGCGGGAACCAAGTGGCGCTGGATCCCGGGAGCGTGTCAGTGAAGCGCCCAGCGCATTGTTTGTTCGCATAACTCCAGGCCACCACGCCCCACTCCTTGGCCGTGGGTTGAAAGCTGCTGGCTGGATGCGCTGACTTTGGCAGCGAACGATCGTTTTCACGCACGACCAGAGCCGTGGTGGCCTTCAG
>JAIXVB010000265.1 GCA_027483245.1 Verrucomicrobiaceae bacterium
GCATAGGCACCACCGCCTTGATCGACATAGACCACGGCCTCGGGGCCGGTCTGCATGACGGTGGACTTTGGCACGGTGAGCACTTCCGGCAGCTCCACCTTCACGCTTCCTTCGGCATAAAGACGGTGCAGCAGCTCGCGACGGCCCTCGACCATCGGATTCGACAGTTCGACGCGCACCTGGGTGGAGCGGGTGGCTTCATCGAAGTTCGGATCAATGAAGGTGATCTCTCCCGTGAAGACTTTTCCCGGCACCGAGGGCGTGGAGACCTCCACCGTTTGCCCGAGCTTGATCCAGGGCATGTCTTGCTCATAGGCATTGAACAAAAACCACATGGTGCTGAAGTCGGCAATGGCAAAGAGCTTCTGGCCCATGGTCACATACTGTCCTTCAAAGACATCGTGCTCGACGACGGTGCCGGTGAGTGGCGCGAGGATTTCCGAGTTCAACGCATCCGCAGGTTTGGTGTCGAGTGCCACGATCTGTTTTTCGGTAAGGCCGAGCTGCCGCAGGCGCAGCGCGGTGTTCTTTTTGAGATCACCCGTGAGCTGCCGATACTCGCGCTCGGCCTGGAGCAGCGTGGGGCTGTAAAGCAGAGCCAGCGGCTCGCCCGCGACGACTTCAACGCCGTGATGATTGGCAAAGAGCTTGTCGATGCGGCCATCCACATACGCGCTGAGGATGCGATGGCGGCGCTGGTCGTCGTTGATGATGCCGGAGACGGGTAGTGACTTGGTGAGCGGTTGAACTTTTGCCGACACGGTTTCGACATGCAGGACTTGGATTTGATTTTGCGTGAGAGGCACGACATCGCCGCCACCTGCATCGAAGCCTTTGTCGCCTTCATAAACAGGGGTCAGCTCCATGCCGCAGATGGTGCAGCGGCCTGGTTTGTCGCTTTTGACCCAGGGGTGCATGGCGCTCTGGTAGTAGAGCACTTTGCGCTCGCTGGTGGATGAAGCGGCGTTCATGGAAGCACCGCCAAAGTTGCCGCGCAGGAACCAGCCAGCGGCGAGCGCGGCGATGATGAGAAAGAAGATGAGGAAGGTTTTCATGGGATCAGGGACGTGAGGATTGTGCGAAGCCGCCAGTGAGCGCGGTGAGGTTTTGCAGGGCGACCTGCCAGGTGGCGAGCGCCCGCTGATGCTCCATGTGCGCCTCCAGCAGGGCGCGGCGGGCATCGAGCACTTCGAGCAGCGTGGCCTTGGACGATACCCAGGCGTTTTGCAGCGACTCGACCGTCTTCTCTGACTTCGGCACGACCTCCGTGACGTAGGCGTTCACGAGCTGCTGGTTGTTCCGTGCTTCGGTCATGAAAGCAGAGAGCTGGGTGTAGAGCGTGCGCTGTTGCGCGGCCAGATCACCCTGCGCGGCCTCGTGCAGCTTGTCGGCACGGGCGATGTCGGCTTGGTAGGCTTTGCGATTGAACCACGGCAGCGTCATTTTGAAGTTCAGCATCGCCATCGTGTCCTGAAGGGTGCCTTGGGAGTAGGTGTTGACCTGGAGGCCCACGGAGAAGGCGGGCTTGCGCTTCTCACGCGCCGCCACGGTTTCCGCCTGCGCGGCTTCGATCTGATGACGCAGCGAGGCGAGCGCGGGATTGTCCCGCTCCAGCCGCACTTTCAGCGCCGTGGCGCTGGCGTGATCCTGAGCCTGCGCGGGAAGTGACAAAGACTGCCACGGGGCATCCGCAGCACGGCCCAGCAAGAGATTCAGTGTGGTGGCGAACTGGCCGCGCTGACGCCGCGCACTGGCGAGCACTTGCTGCTTCACCGCGAGTTCGCTTTCCAGCCGCAGTGTTTCCGTGGCGCTGGCATCGGGGTTCTTCGCGCGTTCTGCCGCTGTCTTCACGATGGTTTCCAGCCAGGCCACGTTCTCTGCCTGAAGACGGATCACCTCATCCGAGAGCGCGAGTTCCAGAGCTGCCTGAGCCACCATGAGGCCCAGCTCATTCGCGGTCTGCTTCTGCATGGCGGCTTGGGCGAGTTGTTCGGCAGTCGCGCGGCTTTTCTCCGCACGATACAGCCCGCGACGCGGCAGCATTTGATCCACGCCCACCGCGATGTCCCCCTGGCCCTGGCGGTTCATGTTGCTGGCAAACAGGGTGCCCAGCCCGAGCTGCGGGTCTTCCCACAGACGGATGGAGCTGATGGCGGACGTAGCCGCCTGTGTGCGAGCAGCGGCGGCCTGCACGGAGGGATGCGTAGTGGCAGCCTCCTTGGCGAGCCGCTGCATGAGCGCCGGAGTGGCGGGAGTGCTGTCGGCGGCCTGGGCCGCGAGTGCTGCCAGGGACAGCGCCAGGGCAGAAAGTGATGATGTGGTCTTCATGGTATCCTCATTGATAAAATGCTTCGTTTCGGGTCCGTGCCTCGCGGGATGCGGGCACAATGCGACTGGGAAAACGAGCTTTCGTCAGATGAGGAGGGCGCAGTGCAGCGCCAGAACAGGCGGGCGGTGCGGCAGGAAGGCATCGGGTGCCAGAGGCCGTGCCGCCTTCTGCAAAACGAGCGGCGCGAATGTCTGCGTGAAGACATTCACCAGCACTGGCATGAACTTGACCGGCTGACCCTGCGAAGCGGGGGCTGCGGGCGCAGGCTTTGCGGGCTTCTGCATCGGAGCCATGCCACATTCACAAACCGGGCCTGAACAGCAGCCGAGTGTGCAAGGGGCAGCTTTTGCTACTTTGCTCTGCACGCATGAAGGGCGGGAGACAGACGCACCCGCCACCTGCACCATCAGGAAGATGGCGGCGAGGATGAGTCTGCTCCAGCGGTGTTTCATGTTCGTGCGGATGATGAGGTTCGGGTGCTTGATTTGCAACGGTCAGTTTGCGGCGTTGCCTGAGACTTACTTCTTCTCCGCTGCCTTCACTAGGGCGGTGAACTTGGCAGCCTCGGCGTTGAACTTCTTGATGCAGGACTTGCAGCAGAGATACACGTCGGTGCCGTCGTGGGTGACTTTGACAGCCTTGCCCATGGTGCCGAGATCCTCATCGGAGACGACGCACTTTTTGAGCGGATAGGTGGCGGGGACACCAGCATCAGCGGCGGAGACGATGCCCGCGCCGAGGAGCAGGCTGGAGAGGAGTGTGAGGATCAGTTTCATGGGTGTAGTGTTCTATGGGTTTGGATTGGATGATCGCCGGAGAATGGCGGACAGCAGGTGCAACGCCACCCCTCGGCAAACCCCTCCGTGTTTTTTCATTTTTCTGCGAGGCTTGCTGCCAGCGCTGCTTTCAAGGCCTGACGTGCCCGATACACACGCACCTCGACCGCCTTGGCAGAGCAGTTCAAAGTGGTGGCGATCTCGGCATGGCTCATCTGCTCGACGGTGAAAAGCAACAGCGCCTCGCGCAGCTCGGTGGGCAGGGCGGCGATGGCCTGGTTCACGAGCGCGGTCTTCTCTTGCAGTTCCGCAGCGGCATCGGGCGTGGGCTGTAGATCGGCAGGTTCATGGATCATCACGCCTTCTTCATCCATGAGCGGCACGGTGGGATGCCTGCCTTTCCAGCGGGCATGACTGCGGGCGAGATTCGCGGCGATGTGAAACAGATATGTCGAAAAGGCCGCCGTAGGCCGGTAGCTGTGACGACTGGTGTAAATGCGCACGAAGGTCTCCTGCGTGAGATCCATCGCTGTCGCGTGATCGCCCACCATGCGTAGCAGGAAGGCGGCGACACGCTCGCGCCAGCGGGACATGAGCGTGTTCAAGGCAAGGTCTTCGCCGGAAGCGAGCCGCTGCATGAGCAAGATGTCGTCGTCAGATGAGGCGGTCATGCACGCGGGTTCGGTTAGTGACTGCCTGATCCATGCTCTGCATTCGCGCCGATGATCTGCGGCAGCATGGCATCGAGGTATTGCCGCGCCTGATCGGGTGACATGACACTGGCGGTTTCATGCAGGTGTATGAGCATGGCTTTGTGGCATTCCGCCGCCACGGTGGCCTGCTCCTGGAGCGCGGCCTCCATTTCAGGCGTGGCGATGCTGCCTGCCTGCGCGAGTGCTTGCACCTTCTTCCGCGATGCCGCCATTTTCATGCACAGCTCCTCACAGATGGGCCGATAAGCGAGGTGCTTTTCCCGCACCTTGGCAAACTGCTCGTCCGTGAGCTTGAACTCATGGTGCAGCCACTCCAGCTCCGGCAGCATGGAGCCGCCATCATGCGCGACGGCGGAGCCATCACTAATGTCGCAGCAGCACTGCTGCCGCGTGACGATGAAGCCACCGACGCCGACCAGCAGCGCGGTGAGGAAGATCAAGAGGCCGCGTTTCATGGCTGCGTGGTGGTGTGGACCGCATCGAGCGGATTGATGGAGGCGAAATACGCTGTGCGCATGGCCTCGCCGCGATCCGGCGCGGTCAGACTGCCCAGGCTGATGCCAGCGGTGAGCATGACGGCCACGGTGGCGACCGCAGGCAGCGGACGGGCGAGCCAAAGGAAAAGCATCTGGCTCCAGCGCTGCCACTGGCCTGCCCAGGACTGCTGCCCGGCCACGGCGATCTGCGCCCACACCTCCCGCTGAAAGGAGGCTGGAAACTCCGGCTTGGGCTGCGTCTGGCGGATCAGGGAATCAAGTTCGTCGTCATTCATGGTGGTGAAAGGTGGCGGATGATGGCTTCACACACAACCCGCCAGGTCATCCGATGCCTGGCGGGCTGGCAGGGTGGTTGGTCCCTTAGTTGGCGCACTGCTGGCGTTCGGCGGCGGTGCAGTTCTTCCCGGCGTGTGGCGAGGCGCAGCCGGTGTTGCATACGATGCTCTTGCTCCCCACGATGCCGTTCTTGATGCCGTTGGAGGTGTAGCGCGTTTTGGTTTCGCAGCAGGACTTGAACGCAGTCTTGGCGGGTGCGCTGGCTTTGGCGGTGAAGCCCGGAGGCAGTCCTTTCCAAGGGTTGGCGCTTGCACTGGTGGAACTGAAGCCGACGAGGATCGTGACGGCGAGGAGGGCGAGTTTCGTTTTCATGGTTGGATTTGGTTTGGTTTGGTTGGACGCGGTGTTGTGCGTTCATCCAGTGCAACTCCACCGGCATGAAAAGCCCTCTGCTTTTTTGCAAATTTATGACGCGGTTGAATAGCTGAGCGTGCGGCTCGTCGAAACTCGCGCTGCCTGCACTCATCGACGCGGGCGGATTTTGAACTCATTAAAACTACAAGCCATGAAGTCATTCACGAAACTCTCGCGCACTGCCACCGTCACGGGTGCCGTGCTTGCGGTGGCGCTGGTCGCTACCATCGCCATGCCTGCACAAGCCGCCTATGTGGCGGAGAAAACTGTCTCCACGGCACGCACCGCAGTCATGCACCTCCACCAGCGTTTCTGCGGGAACCATCATCATCACCACGGGCACCGGTGGTGCGGTCATGGTGAGGACTACTGGTGTCCTGGGCACTGAGATCGCGTCAGTGCTTGCCTTCGCTTTTCTCCATCGCCTTCATGAAATGAACACCGTCCTCGGGGGACATCAGGCGGCTGATTTCCTCGTGATGACGGTGCTTTTCGTCACGAGTGCGGGAGGGCTTGATGCTGAAGGGGCTGCCGTTGCCGTGGAAGTCGATTTCGATCTGCTGGATGAGTTCTGCCTTCTCGTCGTCGATGTGATAAATGTGCTTCCACTTCTGAACAGTCTTTGAAATGGAGGCAGTCTGGTCGTGAATGGAGCGGCGATGCAAGAAGAAGGCTGGAAGACCAAAAAATAGGAGTGCAAAGCCAATAAAAAACACCTTCTCACGCAGCTTTAGCGTGGCGGGTGGCGTCACAGCTTTCTTTTTGTAGGAGAGCTTGCTCATCGGCTTACTGCTTGGTGGTTTGTGCAGCGCCAAGAAGCCGGAGTGCGTTCATTATGACCAGCAACGTCGCGCCGGTATCCGCCAGGATAGCAAGCCACAGACTGGTGTGGCCGGTGAAGGCGAGGATGAGAAAGATGGCTTTCACAACGAGTGCGAAGGTGACATTGAACTGAATGATGCGCAGGGTACGGCGGCCCAGTGCAATGGCTTCAGCCACGCGGGTAAGGTCGTCTTTCATAAGGGCCATGTCAGCAGTCTCGATGGCGGTGTCGCTACCGATGGCTCCCATGGCGATGCCGACGCTTGCAAGGGCCAGCGCGGGAGCGTCATTCACTCCGTCGCCAATCATGCCGACATAGTGATGCTCTGTCATGAGGCGGCGTATGTGCTCGATCTTTTGCTCAGGCATGAGATCGCCATAGGCTTCGTCAATGCCTGCAAGACGTGCGATGGCATCGACGGTGCGCTGATTGTCGCCGCTGAGCATGACAACTTTTTCGATGCCCGCGTTATGTAGCAGGGTGAGGGCATTGGCGGCTTCTGGCCGGATGGTGTCACCTATGCTGAGAATGCCCAGCACTTTGCCATTACAGCCTTCATGCGGCGCGTGGCCGAGGATGGCCAGGGACTGGCCTTTGATTTCGATCTCAGTTAGGCGGGCCTCGATCTCCGGACCGCATAGCCCCAGTTCATGCGCCATTTTGTGATTGCCTATGAAGTGCGGGTGACCGTCAATAACGGCGGTGGCTCCTCGACCCGTAACGGATTTATACTGAGAAGACTCGATCCAAGTGATACCCTTGGCCTGTGCAGCAGCGACGACAGCTTTCGCCAGAGGGTGCTCGGAATGCACATCAATGGCAGCGGCACGACGCAGGACATCTTCCTCTGCTATATCGCCAATGGGAATGACGCTGGTGATCTGGGGGCGGCCTTGCGTGATGGTACCGGTCTTGTCCACGGCGAGAGCACGCAACTTGCCCACGGCCTCCAGATAAGCACCGCCTTTGATGAGCACGCCACGTCGTGCGAGCGCGGTGAGGCCGGATACAATTGAAACAGGTGTGGCGATGACGAGAGCGCAGGGACAGGCGATGACGAGCAGTACGAGTGCGCGGTAAGTCCACTCTGACCACGCGCCACCCATGAACAATGGCGGCAGCAGAGCCACTAACAAGGCCACCATAAAAGTCGCGGGTGTATAGATGGCAGCAAACTTGTCCACAAAGCGCTGCGTGGGTGCCTTTTGCTCTTCGGCTTCCTCCACGAGCTTTATGATGCGAGCGAGAGTGCTGTCGCTTGCCGCTTTGGTGACACGCACAGTGAGCGAGCCTTCGCCGTTGATGGTGCCCGCAAACACGGGATCACCGGGCTTCTTTTCCACTGGCACGGACTCGCCAGTGATGGGTGCTTGATTCACGGCAGACTCACCGGCGATGACCTCGCCATCCAAAGGAACACTGCTGCCGCTGCGCACGCTGATCTCCGCTCCCACGACGACTTCTGCCACGGGCATTTCTTTGGTAACACCATCGGCTCCGCGCACGAGCGTGGTCTGCGGCGTGAGTTTCAGCAAGGAGGCGATGGCACGTCGCGCACGACCCACACTCCAGGATTCAAGCAATTCAGACAGAGCAAAGAGGAAGACCACAGCCGCTCCTTCAGCGCCTTCGCCCACGAGCCACGCTCCCGTGACGGCTACTGTCATTAGGACGTTCATGTCGAGGCGTGCCTTTTTAAGCGCCTTGAAGGCGGCAGGAAAAACTAGCAGACCTCCCGCCAGTGTGGCGAGGGCAAAGCAGGCTGTGTGTAGCTGAACCGGGCCGAGTTTCAGCCATTGCAGCAGCATCCCGCTGCCAAGTAGCGCACCGGAGATGATGACGAGCGCATTGCGCGGCAGCGGTGTTTCATCGTGCCCGTGCTCGCAGGAGCCACAGGATTTGGATTCGGAGGTGGGGTGGTCTTGTGTTTTCATAAATCAAGTTCTTGGTGCGAGCATGATGACGCCCGCTCCTAGCAGGCATAGAAAGGTGCCAGTGAAATCAAAGCGGTCAGGAACAATGCCCTCAACCCTCCAAAGCCAGAGCAAGGATGCGGCGATGTAAACACCACCATAAGCCGCGTAAATGCGCCCGGCACCTTCTGCGTGATGCAGTGTCAGCAGCCAAGCAAAAAGCGCGAGGGTCACTGCGCCCAACAGTAGCCACAAAGGATGCCGTCCCTGGCGCAAAACAGCATAGGTGGCGAAACAACCGCTGATTTCGGCAAGGGCTGTGATGAAGAAGAGAATGAAAGTTTTCATGAGAGGAATGGATCAAATGAATAACCGCGACGGCAACCCGTCCGACTTACATGCCGCCCTTTGGCGGTAACGACTCAAACCCAAAACCAACGCATTATGAGAAAGGTCATCACTCTGCTGGCGATCACTGCCAGCTTCGCCATCTTCACTCCCGCCGCAGTGCAGGCAGGAGACCGCCATCATTCCAGCCGTTCCAGTCATGGTAGCGGTCATAGTTCCGGCCACAATGGAGGCCACTCCAGCCACCACAAATCGGGACACAGATCTAACCACGGGAGTGGCGGCAGTCACGGCTACGACTTTCGTCATGGTTCCAGTCACGGCAGGCACAACTCCTCTCATCGCTCCAGCCACTACCGCGATAACAGAGGCCATATCAGCCTGCCTGGATTTCACTTCGATTTTGGCGGCCGTAGCCGTCACTAACGAGGAGTGAATATAATCGAAGGATTTCACCAATCCCGCCAGAATATGCAAGAGTTCTGGCGGGATTTTTGTGCTCGAAGTGAAAGGATGTTTCATGAGCATCAATCCGTTCCACCCATGAGTTTTTTGATGCTCGGCACACTGTAGGCTTCACCGGCGAGTTTGCCGTCCACAAAGGCCCGCACGCCCCAGGCGTGATAGCGCACACCGGTAGCCTCAATGACCTTTGAGAGTGGTCGCTTGCCGCTGCCGGAGCGAACCGAATGGCGAGGAGTGAAGGTGAAGTTGACGAGCTTGGTCTTTGCGTCGGCCTCTTTGCTTTGCACAAGTTCCACGGTCTCAGTGCCGCCGTCATGTTTAACCACCTTGTTCGAGTCGAGGTTGTCGCCAAAGAACGCCCAGTCGAGCCGAACGGCGGCAGGCTTTTCGAGATGAAAGGCGGTAACCGAGATTTCAAGCCAGCGGCTTTGCACCTCCTGCGGATTGTTGCCTTTGGGGTCGTTGTGCTCGCTCTTGGCGGCAACCTGGAGCTTGATGCTGTTATCAGCGAGCGCTGATCCAGTGGTGGTGAGCAAAAGGCAGATTATCTGCGCGGAAATCCGGCGGAATGAAATCCGGCGGCTTCGGGTAGAGGTGGTTCGGGTATTCATAGTGCAGACACGCTCCTTCCGCTTTTTGGACTTGTGATGCCTCCTTGTTTGTTATGCAGCACGATCTGGGTGACAAAATCCGGCCCGATGAGAGGGTTGTGCAGGTTGACCTGGACTCGCATGCCTGTCTTAAGATGTGCAGGCAGGGCTTCTGGCTCGTCGTGCCAGAACTTGGCCCACTCCGAGTAAACGAAACGGCGGACAGGGCCGCCATCCTGGGCGAAAACGATCCAGCGGGAGGCATGATCGACGCTATGGACAACGCCGGTCATCGTGCTGCCTCGCGGGTGTCTGGCTTCGGCGGTCGAAGGAAGCCAGAAGCCCAAGAGGATGGCGGCAGTGAAAAAGAGAATCGAGTGTTTCATGACTGTGTGTGCCCGCAGCCAGCAGCGCCGCCCTCACGGTGGGACGGCGCTGTGGCATGACGCAGGCGAGAGGTTACTTTTTCTCCTCTTCACCGTGCGCACAGGTGCAGGCGTATTCCTTGTTCT
Organism: Verrucomicrobiaceae bacterium; assembly: GCA_027483245.1. Lineage (GTDB taxonomy): Bacteria > Verrucomicrobiota > Verrucomicrobiia > Verrucomicrobiales > Verrucomicrobiaceae > Prosthecobacter. The sequence goes on from JAIXVB010000265.1 coordinate 9,657, forward strand.
TGCAGGTAGGGCAGTCGTTGAGGTTCAGATTGAACTTCTCGGTCACTGCCTTGGCACCTTCCTTCTCGCGGATCTGCACCACGGTGGGGAGGTCGTTGCCTTCGGGAACTGCCTTGTCTGAGACGAGCTTGTCGCCGTCTTTGGTGAAGCTCAGCTTCGTGGGAGCAGACCGGTCTCCAAGAGTGACGCTAATGACTTGCGCTCCAGGCGCGACGACTTTCATGTCGTCGTCGATGAATCGGATTTCGACCTTCTTGTCCTTGTTCACAAAGAACTCGACGTGGGGCTCGACTTCAGTGATGAGTTTGCCACCGGTAGGTCCGGCTTTGGCTTCATGCTCGTGATCGTGTTTGTCAGCGGCGGTCGCCGAGAAGGCCAGAGCGAGGGTCAGAAGGGTGGTGGTAAGCAGTTTTTTCATGATGTGGTTCGTTTGGTTTGGTTCGTTTGGTTTTGCCTTGGCGGCGGAAGCCTGAGCCTCCGTCGATTCGGAAAGGGGTGGGTCAATGAGACGCAGGCGCATCGTTCTCGATGGCACTGGCGGCCGCCTTGCGCCCAAAGGTATAGAACACGGTGGGCGTGACGCCGAGGCCAAGCAGGGTGCTGGTGATGAGGCCGCCAACGATAACGACGGCCACAGGATGGAGGATCTCCTTGCCTGGCTGATCGGCAGCGAGCACGAGCGGGATCAACCCGATACCAGCGGCCAGCGCGGTCATCAGCACCGGCACCAGACGCTCCTTGGTGCCGCGAATGACCATCTTCCGGGTGAAGCCCTCGCCTTCGTGCTGCATGAGATGCAGGTAATGGCTGATAAGCATGATGCTGTTACGGGCGGCGACACCGGCGACGGCGATGAAACCAACCAGCGTGGCGATGCTGATGTTGTTCAGCTTGAAGTATGTGAAGACGAGCCCGCCGACCATGGCTAGCGGAATGTCGCACAGCACCTGGATGGCGAAGAATGGTGTGCGGAAGTAGCCGTAGAGAAGGAAGGCAATCACGGCAAGCACCACGAGGGTAAAGGTGGCAATGCGCTGCGTGGCCTCCTGCTGCGCCTGGAACTCACCCTCGAAAGTGATGAAGTAGCCTTCAGGGAGCTTGACCTTTTCGGTGACTTCATCCCGCATTTTGACGACGAGGTTCGACACGTCCTGCACGGTGGGCTTGATAGCCAAGGCGAAGCGGCGCTGGCTGTTTTCGCGGAAGATGACGTTCGGCCCTTTGGCCTCACGCACATCGGCGACAAGTGAAAGCGGGATACGCTGGCCGCCAGCCTCAATAGGGAGTTCGGCGATCTTATCGGGTGAGTCACGCCATTCAACAGGCAGCCGCAGGACGAGATTCACTGCACGTTGTCCCTCGCGCAGTTCGGCCACATCTTTACCACCTATGAGAGCGGAAAGCTGGTCGTTTAACTTGCCTGGGGCGATGCCGTAGGCTTTGGCGCGGTCACGGTCAGCCTCGATGCGAAGCTGCGGGATGGAGGAAGTCTGGTCGAGTTTGCAGTCTTCGAATCCTGGGATGGTTTTCGCAATACTCTGAATCTCGATGCCAATCTGGCGGAGCTTTTCGAGATCTGGGCCAAAAACTTTCACCGCCACGGGTGCAGAAACACCACTCATCATGTGGCCGATGCGGTCAGCTAGAGGGCCGCTGACAACCGCGAAAACACCCGGCACTGTTTTGAGTTTTTTGGTGATGTCTTCGATGATCTCTTTGCGACCGCGACCTCCGGCGGAATGGCCTTCGCCGTCACCCTCTTCTTTGCGAAAGTCCACGTCAAACTCGGCGGTGGAGACGGGTACAACGTGATCCCCACGCTCGGCGCGTCCCAGACGGCGGCCTACTTTGGAGACACCTTCGACTGAGAGAATCTGCTGCTCCAGCACGTCGGAGATTTTGTTCATCTCCTCCAGTGAGGTGCCGGGAGCCGCCGTAGCCGCCACAAGCGCTGTTTCCTCCTGGAACTTGGGCAGGAAGTCCTTGTTCATCCGGGGGTAAAGCGAAAACGCGGCAATGACGATGACTAGCACGATGCCAAGCATGAGGAACGGCTGGCTGAGGCCGAATCGCAGCAGCGTGTTCTCTAGCAGCCATTTCATACCGCGAGTAAGGAAGCCGTCCTTGTGCTCATGGCCTACCTTGGGATTTAGCAGAATAGAGCACAGCACCGGGATCGCCGTGAGTGAGACGACGAAGGAAGCCATCATCGAGATAATAGTGGCGATGGCGATGGGGGCAAAAAGCTTACCTTCCACTCCCGTCAAACCCAGCAGCGGCAGGAACACCAGAATGATGAGCACCGTGGCATAGAGGATGGAATTACGCACTTCGCCAGAAGCCTTGGCAATAACTTGCAATCTGGGGTGTGGATGCGGCAGAGCCGCGTTCTCCCGCAATCGGCGGAAGACGTTCTCTACATCTACAATAGCATCGTCCACAACCATACCAATGGCGACGGCGAGTCCACCAAGAGTCATGCTGTTCACACTGATGCCGAACCATTTGAAGACCAGCATGGTAATGCCAAACGAAAGCGGCATGGCCATCAGCGTGATGAAGGTGGTGCGGAAGTTCAGCAGGAACAGGAACAGCACGATGGTCACCATGATGGCTCCGTCACGAATGGCCTCGGTGAGATTTCCGATTGCATTGTCGATGAAGTCTTTTTGCTGGAACAGCAGCGTGGTTTCGATGCCTGGAGGAAAGGTGGAGTTCAATTCATCCAATGCCACTTTGATTTGTTCCGTAAGTGCCCGTGTATCAAAGCCAGGTGACTTGGTTATAGACATGATGACGCCGTAGGTGGCAGACTTCTCCGGGTACTGGCTCACGGTGGCATCACCACGCATCGGCTCCACACTCCAGATAACGTTTGCCACATCCCCGATGGATATAGGGCGATCATTGACCTTTTTGATGACTGTGCGGGCGATGTCGTCCAGTTCAACCGTCATCGCCAAGTTGCGCACCATGATTTCCGTGGGGCCTGTATTAATGAAGCCGCCCGTCGTGGTGTTGGCCGCCTCCGTGGCCGCCTGCTCCAATTCATCAAAGCCGATGCCATTAGCCTGCATTTTGAAGGGGTCAGGCTGGATTTCGATTCGCTTCACACCGCCGCCCATATTTAGGATTTCGGCAATGCCCGAGATGCTTTGCAAGCGGCGCTTGATCGTCCAGTCAGCTAGGGAACGCACTTCACGAGGCGGCAGGTAGCCGGGTTCACCTTCCTTGATGGTAGAGCGCACGCCGACGAGAAGAATCTCACCCATGAGTGAGGCCACCGGCGTCATGAAAGGCTGCACGCCTTCTGGTAATTGCTCACGCACACCTTGAAGGCGCTCCTGGACGAACATTCGTGCTTTATAAATGTCCGTGTCCCACCCGAATTCCGCGTAGACGAGCGATAGCGCCACGTCAGAATTGGAACGCAGTCGAGTCAGACCAGCTACGCCCATGAGGGCGCTTTCAATGGGCTGTGTGACGCGTGTTTCCACTTCTTCTGGTGCCAGGCCGGAGGCCTCAGTCAGGATGATGACCGTTGGCTTGGTGAGGTCAGGCAGCACCTCCACAGGCAGCTCCGTGGCCGTCTTCAAGCCCATCACCATGAGGATGAGCGAGACGCCAATGATGAGCGCCCTGCTGGCGAGCGCCCAATGAATCATTTTGTTCAGCATACTAGTGCGCCTCCTTCTTGGTGGGGGTGGGGGCCTGGGTGTCGCTCTCGTCATCCACGCGGCTTTTCTTGGTGAAAATGGAAAGCAGCAGCAGGACAAATAGAACGCCCGTGGCATACATCCACATAGAGCTGGCTCCGCCAGATTCTTCATGTCCATGACCGTCGCCTCCTCCTTGCTTGGCGGCCAACTCGGCTTTTTTCTCGGGGGTTAACTCACCGCCATCGGCGGCGTGTTCATGACCGTGCGCTGCATCCAATGCTTCTTTCAGCGAGACGCTGCTGGCTCCGGCAAAAGAGAGTGAATATGCACCGCGAGTGACCACTTCATCTGCTGGTAGCAGCCCGTTGGTAACTTCGACAAAACGGTCATTGATCTCACCCACGGTGACAGGCGTTTTCACAAAGGCGTTCGCGAGGTCAAAATCCTTCACATAGACGAAGCGGTTACCTCCCTCGCCTTGCAAAGCGGCTCGCGGTACACTGACGACGTTGCCACGCTTGCTCATAACGATGCTGAATTCCGCCCTCATGTCCGAGCGAAGTTGCCCGCCATTGTTCGGAAGACGGAAGATGGCGTCGATTGTGCCACTCTCCTTGTCCGCACTGGTACCGAAGCGCAGCAACTCGCCATCAAATTTCTCATTCGGCAGTGCAGCGACCTTGATATGCGCTACGGTTCCTGGCGTCATGCGCCCGGCTTGATGCTCCGGCACACGAGCGACGGCATAGACCTCGCTGAGGTCGGTGATCTCCAGCATCGCTTTCTCGGGGTCAATGGGATCGCCCAAGCGTGCATCCACATGGGTGACAAGGCCCGCCAGCGGTGCAACAAGAGAAATAACTGGTGGTGGATCGCCTGGCTGGCGGCTTTCCACCTTCGCAACTTCGTCGCCCAACTTCACTGTTTCCCCAGGCGATACCTTCAGCTCAACAATGCGCCCTGGAATGCGGCTACTGACAGCCGCGACTTTACTGGGAATGGCTTCGATGCGGCCTAACGAAAAAATGGTGGCCTCGAAGTCCGTTTCTTCGACCTCGACGGTTTCGATGCGGAGGTTCTTCACTCCAGTCTCGTCGAGCACGACGGTGTTTGCAGCACGTTTAGCATCACCTTCGGCATGGACCACACCAGACATGGCGAGGCAGAGGATCAAAGAGGCAAGGGATCGTTTCATATTGGGAATCAGATGGGGAATCAGATGGGGAGGGTGAAATTAGCGTTTTGTAGAAGTGACTGGCACTGCGGGCGCGTGCTTGCCGATGGCCGTCTCGTAGCGGATGCGGGCGAGGTGAAAGTCACGCACGGCATCCAGAGCTGCGGCTTCCAGTTGCAGGCGCTGCTCGCGGGCTCGGAGAATTGTGAGCAAGTCGGTCTGGCCGCTCTCGTAGGCTTTTTCGAGCTTTCCAGTCTGCTCGATCACGAGCGGAAGTAGCTTGTCGCGGGTTTCGTGTGCGAGATCATAGCTGGTCTGCATGTCTTTCCGGGCATTCTCCACATCACTACGGATTTGCTTGGCAAGCGCCGCTTGCTCTAGGCGCACACGCTCCGCAGTGGCGGTTTTCTCGGCCACTTGCCCCTCGTTCTTGTTCCAAAACGGTAACGGAAGCGAGATGCGGAAACCAATCACACCATTGGTCCGTCGATCATCTCCAGATGCATTTTGATATTCTGGCCCGGCGAAGATGCCAGCGCTCACGTCCTGCCACTTGTTGGCTTTGGCAAGACCGATGTCGGTTTGAGAAGCGATGAGCTTGGCTTCAGCGAGCTGATAATCTGCACGCATTATCCAATTTGCACCTTTGCCGGGCACGCCCATTTCAGGGAGGGTGCCGGAGATCGACAGAGCCTCATCTGGGTCAAGGTCTAGCATAGGCTTGAGAGTGCCCAACAGGCTGCGGCTCTCGCCTTCCAGCTTGCGGGCTTCCACAATGAGGCGTTGTGCGTCCACTTGAGACTGTGCGGCATCCAGCGCCGAGAGTTCACCTGCCTTTGCGCGTCCGGCAACGAACGCTGAGAGTTTTGTCGCCAACGCTGTCTGCTGCTGGCGCAACCCCCGCTGCTGCTCAATGGCGAGAATCTGCACTGCCAAAGTTTGCGCATCAGAAATCAAACTCCGTTCGGCATCTTTTACCTCCAGCTCAGCTGCGGTAACGAGCTGTCCGGTGAGCTGCTTCTCCAACCGCAAGCGCCTGGTGATTGGAAACGACTGATCGAGCGATAGGGTGACCTCGCCTGGCGAAAGGAATGTTTCATTGCGTGAATCTAAGCCCACTGAGGGATTTGAGAGCCGCCCGGCACCGAGCTGGCGAGCACGAGCCTCCTCTACAGCCATGCGAGCGGCCTTGAGAGTAGGGTGCGAGGCGCGGACCCGTGATCCTATGTCCGAAAGGGTGAGTGTAACGGCAGATGCCGACGAGGCGGCTGCACACAGCAGCGGTAGAAGCAAAAAGGAATAGCGAAGCATGAGAAAGACAGTGGTTTGTGGTTTGCAGGCGTGGACATGCCATGCCAGGAGCAGTGAGAAGATCCCCAGTGCGCATCAGCCGTCAGTCGTGGACGGCAGCGCAGGCTTCTTACCTCAAACCAAAATCACCATACAACGTGCCACCTGCAACGATGCAGGCGGACTCTCCCCGGCTGTGTCCAGGGGTATCTTCATCCATTCATTCTCATCGAGCGCTTGAATCAGCACCCAGTCATGAACCCAGGTCTCAATGACCAATACCCCAACAAAAGCAGGAATCGAAACTGCCGTCAGGCTTGAGGGGGCAGCCTGCATGTCTACATCTAGAGGCGCGTGGTGATCTTTCTCGCCCTGATTTTCACAGTTGTTCGTGGAGGTTTCTTCGCAAGGAACTTCATGCGACTGATCATCCACCACCACTTGATGGCAGTGCTCAACTTCTGTCTCCACAAGAGCACTGCCATGGTCGCAGGCATAGCCACGCTGGACACCAAACACCTGCGCACACGCTACGACCAAGACGGTCAGCATGAGGAGAATGTGTTTGCGAGAACGTGACATGTTAATGTGCTAAGATGCTCTGACGCCCAATATATTCAATTTTAATTTTTTTAAAAGCCCCTGATTCTGGCATCACGAATCAGGAGCCTCGAAGTTCTTCAATCACTCGTCGCACGTACAAGCATATTCTGCGTTGCTACACCCGTTGCAGACATGGGTTTGGAGCTTGATACGAAAGTTCTTCACCTTCGCGTTAGGTGTTGCCTTGGCCTGCAGAACAATTTGGTAGCCTTCGCCATCTGGCAGTGGGGTCTTCGAGACCAGCATGTCGCCTTTCTTCTCAAACTCGATCTTCATCTTGCCGCTCGGCGCTTCGGCTGTGGCGGTGACGACTTCGGTACTGGCTGGCTGGGATTTCAGCGCGGCGTCATAGACGGCAATGCTGATGGTACGGTTCTTCTCAACCAAGAATTCGGCATGCTTATCGCCGAATTCAAGGAGAAGTCCTTTGCGGGGACCAGCTTTGACTTTTGCATCAGCAAAGGCTGACGTGGTGGCAAGGGTGGCAATGATGAGGATGTTTAACAGTGTTTTCATGGTTTGTGTGTTGTGGGTTTGGTTTTTCGTTCAATCCAGTCGTAAAGCACAGGCACGACGAGCAGGGTGAGGAAAGTCGAGGTGAGGATGCCGCCAATGACGACGGTGGCGATGGGCCGTTGAACTTCGGCTCCGGCTCCGGTGGCGAGCGCCATGGGCAGGAAGCCGAGACTGGCGACAAGGGCTGTCATAAGCTTGGGCCGCAGACGGGTGAGAGTTCCTTCGACAACGGCCTCACGCAGTTCCCGACCTTCACTACGCAATTGGTTAATGAAGCTGATGAGCATGATACCATTCAGAACGGCGATGCCGCTGAGTGCAATGAATCCCACCGCTGCGCTGATGGTGAAAGGCATTCCTCGGAGGTGCAGGGCGAAGATGCCGCCAGTGACGGCGAGAGGCACGCACATAAAGATAAGCGTGGCTTGTCGCAATGAACCGAAGCTCAGGAAGATGAGAACATAGATCAAGGCGAGTGCGAGAGGCACGACAATCAGCAGACGTGCTTTGGCCTCTTGCAGGTTCTTAAACTGGCCACCAAACTCGAAATAATAGCCATCGGGGAATGCGACCGTCTCGCGAATGAGGTTTGTGGCCTCTTCCACAAAACCCTCGGTATCGCGCCCTCGCACGTTGATCAGGATGCTAACACGGCGCTGTGTTTCTTCACGGGCGATCTGAACAGGCTGGGGCACCAGCACGATCTTGGCAACCTGGCCGAGCGCCAGCATCCCGCCATCTTCAGTGCGCAAAGCGAGACGTTTCATGCCTTCGAGGTCGGTTCGGCGGTCTTCAGCCAGGCGGACGACAATGGAGCTGCGGCGGTTACCCTCAATGAAGGTCCCGACCTCTTTTCCGGCGAGTGCGGTTTCGACAAGGCGGTTCAATTCGTCCGCATGGACATTGAACTTGCGCATGGCTTCGCGATCCGGCTGGATCTCAATCATGGGGTTTTTGCCAATGCTGTCGAACTCCGTCTCTCCGCCGCCACGAATGCTGGCAATGGCAGTGCGGACTTCGCCGGCGAGACGTTCGAGTTCATCGTAACTGTCTCCAAAGATTTTGCACACAAGGTCGGCTCTGGCTCCTGCCATGATCTCATTGAAGCGCATCTGGATAGGCTGGGTAACCAGGATGTTTTGGCCGGGCACCTGATCGAGCAACGCCTTTCGCATGAGTTCACCGAGGCGTTCTTTGCTGATGATTGTGCCATTCTCTTTCCGCCACTGGTCACGCGGATTGAGCATGAGGTAGGTATCGGCGACGTTCGGGTTCATCGGGTCCGTCGCGATCTCCGCCGTGCCGATGCGGGAGAAGATCTCCTTAACTTCTGGGAATTCGCGGCGAATGACAACCTCGCTCTGTTTCTGCAAATCAAGCGAAGAGGAAAGCCCGGCACTGCTGCTGCGGATGAGCTGAAAGGCGAAGTCGCCCTCATCAAGTTGCGGTATGAATTCCGAACCGAGACGAGAGAACACCCAGAGCGAAGAACCGAACAGGACGAACATAGGCAGCACGACAAGCAGGCGGAAGCGAAGGCCAAAGTTCAGCAACGGTGTGTAAAGCCGCTTGGTGAAAGTGACGAGCCAGTTGTCTTTTTCCTGAATCTTTCCGCCTAACAAATACGAACACAGCACGGGCATCAAAGTCACAGCCAGCACAAGCGAACCACCTAGCGCCAGCATGACAACGAGCGCCATAGGCTTGAACATCTTTCCTTCAATACCTTGCAGTGCGAGTATGGGCACATAAACGACCGTGATGATCAGCACCCCGAAGAACATGGGATTGGCCACCTCCTTGGCGGACTTGAGCACTTCTTCAGTGCGCTCGCTGACGGTGAGCCTGCGACCAAGCGCGTGCTGTCGCTCGCCGAGATGGCGGACGATGTTTTCGACCATCACCACAGCGCCATCAATGATCAGGCCAAAGTCGATGGCCCCGAGGCTCATCAAATTCCCGCTGATGTGATAGCGCACCATCCCCGTCATGGCGAAGAGCATGGAAAGCGGGATGACGAGGGCGACGATGAAAGCAGCGCGAAAGTTTCCAAGCAGAGCAAACAGCACCACAACGACGAGCAAGGCCCCTTCGGTGAGATTCTTCTCCACCGTGGCAATCGTGCGGCTGACAAGGTTGCTACGATCATAGAGCGTCCTGATGACAACGCCATGCGGCAGCTTGGCCTGGATGTCGGTCAGCTTGGCCCGCACGGCTTCAGCAACTTGGCGTGAGCTTTCACCTGCAAGCATGATGGCGGCACCCACGAGGGCCTCGTCTCCGTCGTCGGTAGCCGCTCCAGAACGAAAGGCGCTGCCGATGCTCACCGTGGCTACTTCACTGACCAGGATGGGCTTTACACCACCTGCAAACTTGAGGGGTATGGCGAGGATTTGTTCGATGTCGTTCACGCGGCTGACAGCGCGGACAATAAGCTGTTCACCACCGATCTCGACGTAGCCCCCGCCTGCATTGCGGGTGTTTTGCTCGACGATCTCTGCCAGCATGTCGAGTGAAAGGCCTCGTTCGGCGAGACGGGCGGGATCAGGCTTGATGACGATTTGTTTTTGATAACCGCCGTTGGTGTTGACCTCCGCAACGCCGGGCGTGCTGCGCAGCAATGGTTTCACCTGATATTCCTGAATTTGTGCGAGTTCCATGAGCTGCGCCTCACGGGTGACGGGTTTGGTTTTCGCCTCGTCGCTGTAATCAAGGCTATAATAGAAGATTTCTCCCAGCCCAGTGGCAACGGGTGCCAGCTTCGGCGTAAGTCCTGGCGGCAGTTCGTCCAGCACAGCTTGCAGGCGCTCGGTGACGAGTTGGCGAATGCGGAACAGATCCACATCATCATGGAAAACCATCGTGACTTGTGACAACCCAAACTTTGACAATGAGCGAAGTTCGTTCATCTGCGGCAACCCCGCCATTTCGCTTTCAATGGGAAAGGTGACCAGCTTTTCGATTTCTTCTGGGGCGAGTGCGGAAACAGCAGTGTTGATCTGCACCTGCGGGTTGGTGATGTCCGGGACAGCATCAATGGGCAGATGAATGGCAGACCATGATCCGATGCCGAGAAGAACCAGCATGGCAAGCAACACGGCGGCACGATGCCGCATGGCGATGGTGATGAGATGGGCGAGCATGGTATGCTAGTGGCCGCAGTTGCAGGCCTTGCCGCCGCGCAGGATTTGCAATTCGGCGAGCCAGAGCGACATCACAGGCGTGGTGACGATCTCATCCCCGGTGTAAAGGCCATCGGTGATCTCCACATGTTCGCCGCTTGCTGAACCAACTTTGACTGGAGTACGCAGGTAAAACTCGTCGTTCTTGGCATAGACAAACGTGCCTTCGGCGGTCGTGAGAAGTGCAGCTTTTGGAATCGCGGTGACGGCATCGCTGGCAGGAAAGCGGAAGGCCGCTGTGAGAGCGGCACCTGCATCAACAGGTGCGGCTGTTTGCACGGTTACTTCATAGTCACCGAGGGTCAGGTAGCGGGCCTTCTCGATGCGAAGCACGCTGCCCTTGGCTGAACCAATTTCCACCTCCATGCCGGGCTGCACCTGCTGCGCCTGGGCTTCGGTAAGCCAGCCGCTGGCTTCGTTGCCTCGCTGAATGGCCTGTAAATTAACGGTAAAGGATGGTGCTATTTTTTCCTCCTGAACCTCAGCCGTTTGCAGGCCGATGGATTCCATCATGAGCGTGGTGAGGGAAACACCTTTACCCTCTTTAAACTGTGCGCCGTTTTCCGGTGCGGCTGTGTGACTTGGGCTGGCGTTAGATTGGCTGCAACTGCTGAGTACTGCGGCTATGGAAAGGCAAAGGATGGAAAGTAAAATTTTCATGGTGGGTGCAAGTCAAGGTTTCGGTGCGTTTAGGGTGATGAGAGAGCCGATTGCGCCAGTGAGTTCTTCCAGCATGAGTCCGGCTTCGAGCGCCTGGGACTGCGCCTCGCTGATAGACTCGACCGCTTCTAGATACTTGTCCTGGAGTTCGACAAAGGTCGCTGTGGGGACTGCGCCAAGACGGTAATGGCGATCCGCCAGCGCTGCCGCTTCACTGAATCTCGTGATGGCATCCCCTTTCCACAGCAGGACGCGTGACTGCTGGGTTTTGAACAGCAACATGGACTCGGTGACCAGTCTTTCGACCTCGCGTTGGGCAGCGCTTAATGTAGCCTGGGCCTGCGACAGCCGGGCCTCCGCCGAGGCGACTTCGGCTTTGCCAGACTTCCAGAATGGCAGGGGAAAGGAAATGCCGAGTCCGCCGACAGTTTGATCCTCTTGGCTTTTCGTGTTCTGAACTTCAACGTAGGGACCGACGGTGAAAGAGGGATAACGTTCGTTTTTGGCGAGTTCGACCTTGAACCCCTGCTGCTCAAGCTCCGTTCGACGAATACGCAGATCGTAATGGTTTTCCATGGCCGTCCCCAGCAATGAGTCAAGGGATGGCGGTGTCTTCATGTCAAATCCGGCTCGCTTCACCACGAGGGGCGTGTCGGCACGACGGCCCATGAGCTGGTTCAGTTCTAAGAGTATCTTTTGCACTGCCACAGCGGCTGTCGCTGCCCGCGACTCCGCTACCAGTGCCGCCGCCTCAATGGTCACTATCTCCAATTGAGGGGCAATGCCTGCGGGCTCACGCTGCACCATGACCTCACGCAATGCCGCATAACGTGAAGCGACCTCGCTGGCCGCAGCAGATATTTCCTGCTGTGCTGCGAGCGTGTAGGCCAGCACCCGCACTCGGGAGGCGAGATGAAAGCGAAAGCGTTCCAAACCAAGCTCCGCAAGGATGATGTCACGATTCGCAATCGCCTTGCGCAGCCCCAGTCTTCCTGGCCATTCGATGGGCTGCGCCAAAGAGGCCGAGAAGGCGAGGCCATTTGAACGACTGTCTGCCGATGAGACGCGATTCTGCCCGATTTCGAGGCTCAGCTCAGGATTTGAAAGCCTGCCTGCCGTGCTGCGGGTGGCCTTCGCCGAAGCAATCTCCGCCTCATAGAAGCGAATCTCCGGGTTGGCCGCCAGCGTGCGGGAAACAAGTTCTGAAATAGAACTGGCGGCAGGTTTGGTCTCCGCCGCAGGGAGAGATGGCAAAGCCGTGATAATGACGAAATAACAGAGGGAACGCATGAAAAGAACAGGTTGGAGGGGCAAGCAAAGGCATGAAACGGCCTCGCCAAGAGGCACGTAGATGCCCCTTTGAATGGGGCACCACTTCCGGCGCACTCTGTCACCGCCTTTAGGCGGACAGTAGCGCACGGCAAATCAGGCCCGTAAGGCAGGGGCGCGTGCAGGCAATGCAGCCCGGCTCACAAATGCCCAAGTCGTTCTCAGCTCTGGGGGTGCCGTTGTTGGCATCGGCACCGGACAAGCGGCTTGTTCAACCAGATCAAGCAAGGCGAAAGCCTGTATGATACCGATCAGTTCTACCATATGCATTTCCGGCATGGCCAACATCTCAGGCAGATAGCTCTGAGCGATGGTGTCGCTGGGGCAAATGTCCGGCATCGCAGGGGCTTCATGTCCCTCGTCGCCATGGGAACAGCACCCTGAGTGTTGTTTCTCCACCTTCTGTGGCAGCAAGCAACACACCGTACTGGGCACCATGAGCGCCAGAAGGATGAATGCGAGAATGGGCCACAGGTGTTTCATTTTGGAAGGTCATGATCATAGCCAAAAACTGAAGGTCAAGCGGGATATTGAACTCCCAGCCAAGCGTCACCGGGTTCAGGCGGGTTCCATGATTTGATTGTGCGGAATTGGGCTGGTTCTCATTTATTTTAGAATAAAAAGCCCCATCAGAAAAAATCTGATGGGGCGATGTTTTTATTGCGAGTCATATGATGCCACTTTCGCGGAAGGAAAAATAGCGTCGATGACCGATAATAATGTGATCACATAGTTTGATGTGTAGGAGCTGCCCGCATTCCTTTATACGCCTGGTAGCGGTGTCGTCAGCGGCGCTGGGCGTTGAATCTCCGCTTGGGTGATTGTGCATCAACACAATCGCACTCGCGGCAGCCATGACCGCTATTCTAAAAACCTCCCTCGGCTGAACCATGGCTTCGTCCAGTGTGCCAATAGACACCAAATGGTGTCCGGTAATCCTTAATCGCGTATTGAGCACCAGCACTGCAACACATTCCACATCCGCATTAAAATGTGGTGTTGTGGCAATGTGATTTCGCCAATACTCCACTGCTTTTCCTGGTGAATCCATCTGCATTAAGTGCTCGGGAGCTGGACACTCACGGAGGCTTACCACTTTCCATTCCTGGGGTTTCGATTTCGGTCTTCGCCTTTTTGGGTTTTGGCGGCCTAAATTTAACTTGAATAATTCGAGCTGTTTCATTTTACTCTCGTTTGCCGTCCGCCTGTTACAGCAGGTTGCTTCTTGTGGGATTCTCTCGCGCTTGAAGCGGGACGGCGCTTTGATGTAACGCACGCGAGATTTTGGCCAAACGGCCTCTTCAATATTCTGAGGGAAGCAGCACCGTTGTCACGGTGCGATCCGCTTCAGTGATGATCCAGAATTTCTTGTCACCAGCCATAGGGTAGGCGGAGAGAATTCTAAACCCTTCACGAAGAGAAAGTTCATTCTCCTCAATGTCTTCTTTGCTGAGGTCGCCCCAGTCGCCGCGTTGATGACGCAGCAAAGCAGTGGTAATCTCCAGGGCGGTAAGAACACTTAATGCCCCCGGTGTGGCACAGACGAAGCCCAATTGAAATTTGGGTTCGATAGGAAGTCTATCCATTAAAGATGATGCTCGTTGAAGGTGATGACGATGCCGTCGTAATCGTCGCCATAAATGTCCTCAAAAAGTTGCTTGGTTCTGAGCCGATCAGGATCAGGTTGGGCGTTTTTTGGACATCCAGGGCATCGAATGACATGCATCATGGTTTTGCTGAATTCATAGCCGACGGCTTTAAATTTCGCCCGGTAGTGGGGAAGCAGACGGTCATTGACCGGCAGCTTCTTCCATCGCTCAATATCTATAGCACTGAGATCTGTTTCATGAACGGCCTGTGACTTGAGATGATAATGATCCCAAGGCCCGCCGCAGGTTGTGCAATACACATCCATAAAAGCTAGGATTGAAAGTTTGGCCTCTCAATCCAGGAGGTTGTGGAGTTCATCTGCACTCAAATGCTCAGGTTGCGATCCCGCCTCAGGAAGGGGGACTACACGCACGAAGATTTGATTGGCCAAGCGAAGCAGGGCTTTTTCACGTCCCGCACGGCCAGCATCATCTTCATCGAACATCAGGACGATGCCCGAGCGTGAGCTAGATGCCTCCACAAGAATTGCTTCTTGCTTGGCAGACAGTGAGCATCCCATGAGAGAGACCACTCGATGAAAACCAAGCTGCCAAAGCTTGATGACGTCGAAAAAGCCTTCAACTACTACCAATGGAAGCCCCTGCCCTTCCCTAACGGCACGGTGAAGATTAAACACCTCCGCGCTTTTGTGGAAGCCGTTCGGCAGCTTATACTTAGGGCGTCCTTCAGGCGGTGGGCCTGGCCAACGTCCAGCATAACCGATGAGGGTTCCATAAGGATTGTGAATGGGAATCACAATACGACCTGACATCGTTCCTTTGGCACAAAACCCCAACCCAAACTCTCTAACAGTATCTTCGATTAGACCTCGCTCAATTAGGTATTCGTGGTCTGTCTTCAGATTCTCCAGAGTGAAGGACAGCGGCTGATTTTCGCTGGGATCACTCTCAGCTTCATCATTGGGTTCTTCAGTTTTAGGAGCTGGCTTTTGACTTGCACCGGCTGGCTTTTTAAAGACAGCCGGTTTGGCATTCGCTGCGTCATGCTTGCTTGATGATGTTTCAGATTTGCCAGCCAGTCCGAGATTGAACCACTGATCTATTTTAAGTGCAGCTTCGTGCGCATCACAATTTTCCATCCTTGACACAAAGTCTAGGTGGTTACCCCCGCACTTGCAGGTTATGTGATGACAGAACCAGCAGTTTTTTGAGAGAGTCACCTTGAAAGTGTCTTTCCCCACATCGGGATGGAAGGGACAAGAGCCTTCCATCCCGTCCCCGTTACGAGTGCTGCGCATCTTGGCGGTGAAGCCGTAGTGATCCAACACTTGTTGAAAAGAAACGGCCGATTTGACCGCTCCAAAATCAATGAATGGTTTTGCCATAATTTGAATGAGCCTTGGTGTTTGTTGGGACGTTTGCAGGATGCAAACACCTCCGAAGCTCATGGTATCAGCGGTCGTCATTCGCCGGGAGTTGACGAACCGGCGTCTCTGTTTTGTAAGATTTTCAACCCTGACAGGACACCAACAGCAGATTCTTCATTTCCAAACACAGTGAACATCCTGCGGGTTCGATAAACCTGGGGTATTGCCGTCTGAATGCTCATTCGGCGAGCTTCTGATTTAGCGACAAATATCACTTTAAAATGTTCTGAACCCTGGCCCTTTCGCTGAAGGCCTGATAGGGAGGTGGCCTCGTATGCTTTCAGTTTCCGAAGCACGCAACTCTGTCTGAGATCTCGACGTTCGATTGGCATCGTTCCTTGATCAGCTTCGAGATAAAAAGTAACGCTTCGCGTTTCGCCTAGATCGCTTTTCACTTCAATGGCGAACACCTTATCAGGCACCACTCCCACCCGACGCTTGCCTGGAAGATCAACTGTCCAGCGGAAGGGCTCTCGGCTTTTCTCTCGCCCAGCAGGGAGTGTTAGCTCGTGTCCGTATCTTAAACGAAGATTCGAATGGAGACGGCATTCGATTTCAAGAGATGCCATAAAGTCGCTGACCATGAGTGTATGCTCAAGGAAAAGGCGGCCCACTCGTTTATTGCGCGTTGTCCAATCCATTCGATGAAACGGCATATCAAGGTCGCGGCGAAGACGCCCTGCCCCGCGCGATGCGAGGCCATACACGAGACTCTTTGAGCCTCCTTCGTGATAATAGTCTAACTGAGCACGTGGACGCTCCAAATAGCCATGATGAAAAAGCAAATTGAGGCGACGCAGCACTTGCTGCCGACTGCCACCCACAAGCTCGATAAGCCATTCCGAACGGATAAAACGGTGCTCAGCGACATGCCGAAGAATTTCAACATCACGAGGTGTCATTTGAAATGCCCCCGCTAACTCAGGGTGACGCAAGAAGCGGGGGAGGCGCTGTTGCTTTAAAGACATGCTTTAAATTTTATCATAAAAAAGCCTCTCCCGTTGGGGAGAGGCTGATGCGCCTAGCTTGCAGCGACCGAACTCTGTGCAGGTTCTTCAAGCACTCGCTGACGATTCAAAATGAAGTCGGCTGCTTTAGTCGCATGAGCCGCAGCGGTAATGATCCATCGCTTGTGCTCTGTGACCCGCAACACTTGCAACCAACTCTGGAGATACGCGGCAGACTGTTCGTGGGAATCACGGACAATGTCGGCCTCCAGACCAAGGAAGGCAGCTCCCATTTCGGCAACGAGTTCTTCCTGCGAATAAATCGGGCCGCCAAACCTGTCGTATTTGGTAAGGCTATCCCGATTCAGACGGGATGCATGTCCCGTTGAATGGACAAGCTCATGAAAAAGCGTGAGATGGTAATCCTCAGCTGTTTCAAAGCTCCCAAACGGCGGCATTTGCACGGTGTCGGCTGCTGGCCGGTAACTCGCCTGTGAATATGCTCCCTCGTGAATGACTGGCCGGTTAGGCATTGCTGCTACCAATTGCTCGGCTGCGATGATGCGCTCATCCATGTTCTTTGCCTGGGAAGTGGATGTCGTTGGAAACTCAAGCCCATCAATCTGAGTGGAATTGAAGACCGTGTATTCCTTCAGGTACATTTTTTTCTTTTCCTGAGGATCAGCAGACGGGGATTGTGCGTGAGAGCTATCTCCGCCCTGAGATTTGGATTTGTATTGGCCATACTTTATCACCGTGGCCCCCTTTTCTCCTTTGCGGACGTGGCCACCTCGCTCAAGGGCCTGCTGAAAGGTAAGCCACCAGGGCGAGGGCTGGTGGCGCAGGCCTAACAATAGGACATTGATGCCGTTGTAGGTCTTCCCAGTGTGAAAATTGCGGGGAATGCCGACATCCCGCTGCCATGGGCAGCGCCAGGGCACAGTGCCTCGTTCGAGGTGTTCAATGATCAGGTCTGTGACGCTTTGATACGGATCTTTACGTTTGTCTGGGGTGCTCATAGAGGCTCCTTCTTGTTGATTGTCAGAAGAAACCAACCTCATCGTGAGGCAGGCTTCAGGCTGACAACCGACTTGCCCAAGAGCACTCCCATTGATCCACTTCGAGCATACCAAACCAGAGACTGGCGGACAAGGCCTGCACCCTAAAATGGCTGTTTCAGCCACCGCTTCAGCTTATCCTCAATTGTAAACCGACTGGTGGCAAAACGCTCACGGCTACGGGCAATGAGCCGCTGCCGACGGCCTAAATAGGTTTCAATGGGGGGCAGGAGGCGGGCACGCTGAAAGTGGAGCGCACCATTGGCTGACTGATTTCGAATCAGGGTCTCATAGCGTGGCAGATCCACGAACTGACGAGGTTGGAATTCCTCGCCAAACTCTCCATGCAGGTGCTCGGCATCATCGAACCCGATTCTGAAAGCGATCAATGTTCCCACATTTCCAAACACCGCATCCCGAACAGTGGGGGATAGCTGAGCAATGTATTGATGACTCAGCGTTAAATTCAGTCGATATTTACGTGCCTCAGCCAGGATGGCCGTGAACGACTCAGTCGCGAAATTTTGGAATTCATCCACGAAGAGATAAAAGTCGCGTCGCTCATGCTCTGGCTGTCGGTTCCGGGCCATCGCAGCGAGCTGGAACTGCGTGACAAGCAGAGAGCCGAGCAGATTGGCTTTGTCATGGCCGATCTCTCCTTTCGCCAGATTGGCAATGAAAATGCGTCCCTCATCCATGACGAAAGGAATGCTCACCTTGCTACGCACCTGGCCAATGATGTTGCGAATGATAGGAGAGAGCAGCAGCTGACCCACTTTATTCTGGATGGGAGCAATGGCCTCACGACGGAAGCGGGGTTCCCAGCTCTCAAACTCGTTCTCCCAAAATTCCTTCAGGAAGGGATCACTGATCTGATGAACGACCCATTGTCGATAGATGGAATCCGTCAGGAGACGGTTCAAACCCAGCAGTGACGTATTCGGGCAGTGGGCGAGTGCGGCCACCGCGTTATGCAAAATGAATTCGAGCCGAGGCCCCCAGCTCTCGTGCCACAGGCTTTTAAAGGCACTGACAATACTGGATGCCACAAGTTGCCGATCTTCCGGCTTCGTTTGAGTCAGCAAATTCAGGCCAATGGGGAAGTCACGATCACCGGGATAAAAATAGACCGTTTTTTCGGCGCGCGCAGGCGGGATGTGATCCAGCAATTCCTCAGCCAGATCCCCATGAGGATCAATGAGGCCCACACCATGTCCTTGCTGAATCAGTTGAAGAATCAGATTCCGTAACAGTGTCGTTTTACCAGAACCCGTCTTCCCGATGACGTAAGTGTGATATCGCGAATCACTCACCTCAAAATCGAACGGCACCTCGCCGCCCCAAGCCTGCCTCATGCCGATGTGAAGTTGATTATCCATGGTCAAGCCACCCAAGCCAGCCGCCGCTCCATGAATTGATCACCCTGGCGGAAGCACCCCTCGTTAATATGATGCGAGCCCGGCAATGCGCCGGGCAAACGCTTTTGGACGAACCCGGCGGGTAATCAGCGACTGGCTTCGGCGGCTGAATGATGAAGTAATTATAGCACAGACGCCATCAAGCACTTAGATCGCTTTGAACCCTCACTGTTCTTTCAGCACATATAAGCAGGTTCTAGATGTTCCCGCAAGATATACGAACAGATTAAAAAGCGCGGCCAACGACCTCAAGACACGCCAAATCCTTCCACAATTCGAAGCCTTGGGTCTCCATCTCTTTCAACGAGTAAATGAACGCAGACGCTAGCTCGGCACCGCCTGCTAACTGCTCTCCAAATTGCTTCATGAAGGCCGCAGCATAGGCAGCACCCACCGGAAAGCGTGCGCAAACACAATAACGCGCTCCTGCCTTTATAAGATCAGGCGCTGCACCAACCGGATAGTCTGACCAAGTAACTTCATAGACTCCGGAATTGCATGCGGAGAGCACTACAACATCAGATTTTATCTGATCTGGAAAAATATCATTGGCGGCTTTACTTCCATCTTTCACTTCAAGAAACAATGTCTTCTGTCCAGTATTCCAGTCCTCTTTTAGTTCGCCGTGACAGGACACCAAAACTATATGTTCTCGACATATAGCAGCCTCAATATCTCTTGAATTGCAATCAAGAACAAAGTGTCCATCTGCACCGAAAGCTTCAGCAAACACCCTGGCCTCAGTATTAAGGTCCACCGCCCCAGCACTTCCGTTGCCAAGCGCAGTGCATGCTCGCTTGATTACCCGAGTCTGTCTGTCGTGCAGCAATAGCCCAAAACCCGTCGTGCATGGTAGTTGATCCCAAGGAATGCCCAAATGATGAAACAAGGCTCTCCAGGGCACGTTATGGAGAATGCTATTGGGAAGGATTGCTTTGATCATGAGGCCGCCAATTTCACCCCTAAGTTTCGCGCCAAAATCATGTATAAATTGAGGCAGCGCCGACTCACCTACGTCTTTGTGAAGCTTACCTGGAATGAGGCGTATCTCATTGAGCAAGCTCTGGTTGGCGGTGGAATCGTCTGGGAGCGGAAGGGAGACAGTCTGGATCGACTCCGACTTAACAATAAAAGCAACCAGATCAGGTGGCAAAAATGCTATCACAAGAATTGCTTCTTGGTCTTTTAGCTCCGATTGGATAGAACGTAGATGGGTGCAATCAACCGCATCCGCCCGTTCTCCCAGATGGTTTGAATTGACGATCCGGCCCATGATGCTCGGATCAACTTCAATTGAGTAACCCAATGCCCGACCTGCCTCGAATGCTGTCAATGCTTCATCCAATCTGCCCGTCTCGATTAGCTTCCTAGACAAAAAGCGAAAGTGCTCATGCATAGTATATGATGCAGCCCGAAAGTCTTCACCGATTGACGGCTTTCGCAATCTTTCAAACCAAAGGTGGGCCCCCGTTATGAGGATATTCAGAACTTCGTCTATTGATGCGCCTGCAGCTTCTCTGAGTTGTGCCATAGGCAGCCTGAGCCGCGCTGGGCTGGGATCGGATGAGTCCAGATTCGACTCTATTCGAATTGCTGCGGCAACTGCCTGATTGCCAACAGCCACGTCTCCGCGATCTACTGCGAGGGTCGCTTTAATACATCTACGAATATAAGCTGTTGAAAAGCGTCCTTGATTTTGAGCCTCTGCGGCTGCTTCCTCCAGAATGACATATGGATCGCCATCCGTTAGCAGCAAAGGATCTAAACGAATGATTGCTATCTGAATTCGACGAATCTGGTTTTGATCATTTGCATGTCTCGCGATGGGAAGCGCCTCCTGAAGAGCCATCCACGCATCGTTAAAACGTCCTAATTCCGTCAAAACTAGCCCGTAATTGGTAAGCGTCTCCGCCATTCCCACTCTGTTTCGGTGTGCGTATTTGCGGTAAATGTCGAGCGCCGCTCGAAGGCAGTCGATGGATGCGTGAAGATTTCCGATCTCAAGAAGGGTTCCTCCCCAGCTATTGAAGGCGTGACCAGACTCTATTTCCAAGTCTTCAGCAAAGTCTGGGAATATTTCCATCAACTTGCGCGCATAACCAACGGCCTTGTTTAAAAAGCGAATCGCTTCATGTTGACGTCCCTGCCGGGATACACTCTCACCGAGGTTGCGGGCAAACTGAGCACAAGAAGGAGGGTGGGGGCAACCGTACTTGTCAAAATGGTCTATCGCCTCGCTGGAGCGTTGCTCGGATTGCTGATATTGTCCGAGATGTAAAAGAACGAGGCCGCTGTTACCACGAGCCAATCCATAGCAAGGAGAGTCAGCCGACTCCGATTCTAAAAGCGGCAGGGCATCGTGGAGTCTGCCTTCCGCCAATTCCTGCATTCCCTCAATGTAATTAAGGGTTAACTGATGTCCGGGCGTGTAGTGCCGCATAATCTCTGGATTAGCATTGATCTGTTCTATGGAAAGCATCATGTCAGATGGTCAAATTATTCACATTCTCTCATTTCTCGGGTTTCTGTGATTTTGATCCTACCGATTGCACTCCGGAAGCTTTAGCTTTCTTGGCCTTTCTTTTAGTTACTTCGTATCGCATACGGTCTCGGAGAGTTTCAAGCTGGGTGTTCCCGAGAGCGTCCAGGGATGATATTGGACTAGGCAATTCCAGTTTTTGCGTAGCAAAGGAGTAAAGCTCATTTTTCGACCAGTTGAGCACTCCTACATGGGTATAAATAGTCCGGGTGAGAGTGTTTCGATATGCCTGTGGATTTGCACGCTTGAACTTTTTATCTTTACTGGCTCGGTATTGTTGCAGCCAAGAGAGAGCTTTCTCATACTGTTCTTTGAGCAACGACTGCAAACCGTGTTCTGTGGTGTGAAATTCTTCGTTAAACTGTGACCAGATGATGCCAAACCACTTTCCGCGCAGCTTCTTGGCCTCGTCGTCGGGAAGAATGGATGCTTTTACAGCCATTCGGTTAACCACCTCTTCATGAATCTGCCGAAGTCTCGCCCGTTGTTCCTCGGTGATGTGGCGTTCATCTCCGACGAATTTGGGTTTTGGCGGACTTGTTAATGATTTTCGGTTGGCCTTGCTCGCGCCCATCAGAGATCGAAGACCTCCAATAATGTTTGCCCACGCTTCGTCTTCGTTATGCCAGTGTCGGCTCACAACGGGTTTCCCGTCTTCGGGCAGGGCTTTGAAGCGGCGCAATGCATCAATTTTCCAGTCGCAATCCCGCACGATTAGCGGAACTACAATTGCTTTCCGTTTAGCCTGCCGTTCACATGCATGTTTAAACTCCTTCGCAAAGCAGTAGTCAGAATGAATGAACGAGGCACTCACGAGCAGCAGAAAAACGTCTGCTTCGTTCATGGCTGTTTGGATGTGATCCTCAATCACTCCGCCAGCATGAATCTCGCGATCAGTCCAAGCCTCAAGCAGGCCTTCCCGTCGCAAAGCAGAAAGGTGGACGAGCAACTTGCGCAGCAGATCTGCGTCTTCGTGGGAATATGAGATGAAGGCTTTCATACGGCTAGGCGGCTGGGGGAGTAGGCCTGGAATCGTGTTGCGTCCTTCGCCTCCCGGATGAGATCAGATCCTTCGCTGAGCCAGGTTCGGAGGTGGTTGGTAGTATCGGATGCGTGCATGCAGTGGATTCCTATGAGAGCAGGTAATGATTTGGTGGCAAGGGGGATGCATGAGAGTAGTGGCATCGACGCAAGTTCTATGATTCGAAGCATTATGCGCATGTTGCTACGTATCGGAGGGGCTGTGGCTGCCAGGCCCTCGTCGTGACTTTTCAACAGCCGTCGTGTTCTGTGACGGGCGCAGCACGCGAGGTGTGACCCCCACGTGTTTGGGCGAGGGCAGTCCGGCAGTTTTGCCGGCTGGCCGCAGCGGCCGACTTCACGCGTTTGGTCATTGGCCGAGGGCGGGTAGCCCGGTTCCGGCATGACCTTTATTCTCAGTCGGTCAAGTCCTTGCCGCTGAAGAAAAACGCGTGAAGTCGGGCGTGAGCCCGAACACGTGGGGGCCCCGTGCGACGGCCCTGGCGGCATTTTGCCGCTCAGTAAGGCCGTTCTGTAGGCGTCGATCTCGCGCCCCATTCGCGAGCCCCTACATACCATGTAAATAGGGGAAAAGTGAGGGGGCATCCATGTCGGACAATATGTGTTTCCCGACATGGAGCCAGGGAACTGGCTCAAAATCACGCTTTCGGACAAGCCTGTGTCTTTGAACGAATCTTTGGTCGCCCGTAGTTGGTGTCCTTGACCTGTCTCTGATAACAGAAAAAGCTGCTTCGCAGCAGCCTCTTAAAGATCGGATTATTGACGGATTCGAAGTCGTGTGATGTAGCGCTGAGCAGCCGGTGGGCAAGGGTCTGAACGCTTGCTAGTCAGAACATCTTTTTTGCTTCGCTGATTCGCCCGCTCCAGTAATAGGGACGGCGCTTGGCATGTGCGATGGCCAGAATGACGACCTGCTGATTCCAGATCATGTAGGCGATGTAATACTCGCCAAAACGCGGTTTCAAATTCGCACGACGGACAGAGCCGCGACGGATATTAAATAGCAGTGGACTGGCCAGAATGGTGTCCAGGTAGCGAAAGAATGCGGAGTCAAATTCGTCCGCCAGCTCCGGATCAATCTCCAGGTAATAGTGGAATGCCTCGTCGAACTCCTTCTGGGCTCCCGGATGGATTTGAAACGAGGTCATGCCTGACGGCTTCGGGTGAGCCCTTTTTGAGCAAATAGCTGGTCCACGTGACGCATGAAGCTTTCACCAGAAATGAGTTCGACCGTGCCGCTTTCAACTTCTTTCACCCGTGCATCAATCTCGGCATCCCACTCAGCTTCAATTGAAGCTGCGCTGTCCTCAGGATCAGCCTGAGTGGCCATTGGAAAGTCCCGCTGCAGCTCAAGAAACAGCTCCTTGGCTTCATCAGGAGCCAAGTGGCTAATTTCCTTTTTGATGTGTTCGACGGTTGCTGTCATAGGGGCATTCTACCAAATAGACGAGATTTGTCGAGGGGATCAGTTCATCGCAGAGAGTCATCCTCTCTCACCTGCTGTTCCAAATGGCGAAGGGCGGTGAGCATGGCTTCCCTGCCCTGAGGTTCGCGTTTTCCTTTGATGGTGGCAATGCAGCTCCCCTGCCGATGTGTAAACTGGACGACCGAAGTCGCACGCGGTTTTCGAGGTTCCGAGCCTCCTTGATTGCGATGCTTTTCGATCCGGGAACGGATGTCGCGTGTGGTCTCCCCTGCCCTGGCTGCTGACACAAGCTCTTCCTGCACTTTGGAATCATCGACCGTGGCGATCCGCTGGGCCATTTCATAACCAATGCCCGGAGCGTTACGCAACTCCTCCTGAAGGCGTGCAGGAAGCTCAAGCACCCGGAGCATGCTGCTCATCCACTGCTCGCTCTTCCCTACTTGTCGGGCGAGTTCGCGCTGGGTTGCTACAGAGCCGGAATCGAGCAAGGAGCGTAAAGTTTCAGCCAATTCAATCGCCCCAATATTTTCACGCTGGATGTTAGAGATCAAGCTTTTGAATCGGCGAGTCGTTTGATCATCTGCGTCCCGAACGATGACCTCAACCTCAGAGAGGCCAACAGCTTTGGCCGCACGGTAGCGCCGATGCCCCGTGAGAATTCGATAATGTTCTCCGTCTTGGGTGACTGTGATCGGCTCGATAATGCCATGACGACGAACAGACTCGATCATGTCCTCCATGTTGAGGAAGATCTTGCGTTCGTTGTCAGGATCTTCCTGGAGTCTGTCAATGGATACGATGAAGCGGCCTCGTTTTGGCAGGCCTCCTACAAGACCTGACTTGACCATATCGAGACGGCTTTTGCCCTGGGGTAATTTCATTCTGTTTTAAGCGGCGACCGCTTCGGCCAACGGCTCGGTCTGTGAACCAGGATCGTTGGTCTCTGCGGCCTCCGTTTGGGCGGAGCGCCCATTAGTGAATAATTCGCGAACCTCTTCGACGAGGGCCGCCATGTCCTGCGCTCCTTTGGAAAGAGGGCGGTAGTGGAAGATGCTGCCTCCATTCTCATCCACCTGTGCCATCCATCCACAAGAGCGTATCTCGCTTCTGGCGGAAGCGATGCCATCATCGCGCAACAATGTCAGAACTCTTTTCCGCAGCCCTGGCAGCCGGGTAAGATTGCTCAGAACATGCAGCATCTTGAAGTCATTGCCTGATCGGAGTTTAACAAGGAGTTTGTAAATACTGGCATAGCTTCTAACCGCCTTCGTGCTCTCAAAGGGGACGATGAATGCATCGGCTGGGAAAATCGCATTTTCCATGATCGGAGAGATCTGGTTCGGTGAGTCGATCACAATGAAATCGAACCGGTCGGCGATGTGTTCCTCGGCGAGCAACTGGGTGAGCATTGATGGGTAACCTTCGGTCTGGCTGATCTCTCTGCCGAGGTCTTCGAGTCCGTCCGCGCTGGCAACGAAGGACAGTCGTTCAAAGCCAGTTGGCTGAATGACTTCACTCAGGGATTGCTGGCGTGTGAGTGCTGAGACAAGAGTGCCCTCTGGAGTCAGACCATCCCCTGCGGCAAGCCACTGGGTGACTTGGGCCTGGGGATCGAGATCCATGAGAAGTACACGATGTTCATAGCGTGCGAGTCCGCTGGCCAGATTCATCGCTATGGTGCTCTTGCCGCACCCTCCTTTGGCGTTGATAACTGTAATGATATTCATTCGTTTGGTTGAAATGGTTGGCTGTTAATGGTGACATCCCACGCCCAGAAGTCTGGAAGGCCTAGAAACTGGCGGAAGGCAAGGATGCGAGATTGATCCGTCTCAAAGGTCTCCATAACCTTTCTAGACCAAGGCTTTGGATCAGCAGCCAGCTCATCGCGCTCACGATCACGTTTGGCCGTAAAGAGAGCGTATTCACTGGAATCTGAGCGACGCATTTCCTGCTCCCTCATCGCGAGCCAGGCTATCCACGCTGGTCGATACTGCTTCTCATGGCTCTCACGAGCGTCGATAGAAGCTGCGTGTTTAGCATGGAGCTGAATCTTTTCCATCCGAACTAGATAGGCATCGCCCAGTTGGCGGATGGCTAGTTTAAGCGATGGGAAAGGGTTGCGCTGTTCTCGGGCCATTTGCCCTAGCGTTCGCCCCCATTCGGTGGGTGTGCCTTTCGTTCCCAGAACACCGATCAACCTCTGAACGAATGCCTCGGCAAATTCGGCTTCTTGAGGGGACGGCTCATTAACGGGTTCTCCTTGGTTGCCCCCATAAGCTGCGTAAAAGCACCGTGCAAACTCCCATCCCGAACTTCCAAAAACTTCGGTCGCCCGAAGTTTTACTGGGGCATTCCATTTTTGTTCAATCGCCCGTCTGAGCAATCCTGCCGGACTTCGAGCTGGTGCCCTTGCAGGCAGCCAGGCGATCTGTTGCTTGATGGCATCGATGCTGTGTTCCCTGATTAGCTTGCGGGCAGTCCTCTCACTAAATCCAATGCCAATGAGCGTTTTTGACAATTCATTGTTAGCCGCTGGTTGCTTGTTTGAAGTTTCATTTTCTGGTTTCGTTTTAATACTGGTTCGTTTTTCCGACTGATCCGTAGGTTCGGATATCTGACCGATACTGGTGTGATTTTCTGACTGATATACGGCTGGTTTGTTTTTCTGACTGATCAGATAATCCGACCAGCAAAGAGCATAAGTCGCACGGCGTCTTTCGGTTGCCGCAGGGCTAAACCTGCCGTCTTCCACTCTCACGATGTAGTTTTTCTCCATCGAGGTTCGGATCGCTTTTGCCAGATCGGAGCGACTGCCAAATCGTGCGTAATTTTCTATCTGCTGGTAGGAGAGGGCCACCTGTTGTCGGCGACGACCATGCTTTGCCTGAAAACCAATGCTGTGACGGATAACGGAGCCTACGACCTTGATCACTGATAATGGCTCATTGGGAATCAGGTCATCAAAGAACTGATTTGGGATGTCTGTGCGGTTGCCTTCACCTTCAAAAAAGCCCGCAAATTCAGGGTGGCGGGTAGTGTAAGGCAAGGGAGACCAGCAAAGTTGGTAACGTGCAGATTCTCCAGGATCATGAGCTAACTTGGGCCGTCCTGCCGTCACACACTCAATAAGATGCCCAGCCAGAGCGGCATCGAGAGCAGAGCGAATCATGTCTCGGCTTACACCAGCCCTTTGCTCCAGCTCGGAATAGGAAACACGGATCTGCTCCTCTTGAGGATTTCCATTGGCGTCGCACCATCCAAGGGTCTTTCGCAACAGGTAGGCGACAATGCGGACTACGCCTCTGGGGAAATTGGGAATGACTATGTCGAAGAACTGATTTGGCGTGTAGGTCGTGTTTGAGGTTGGAGTTTTAAAACCCTGAAAGGTTGAAGAAGCCTTGCTGCTGAGGGATCTTTTACGTTCCGTGACAGGAGTCAGCATCACAGCATTTAAAGGTGAATCACAGGCTCTGACTTTGCAGATTCGACTTTCTGCCGCCCCTGTTCGAAGAGCCACTTTGAGTACCACCGCAACACAGCATTGATAATGAAGCTTCGGCTCCTTTGCTGATCACGCGCCAGTCCATCAATGAACGAGAGAACATCACTCTCGAATTTCACCCCTGCCGATTTTCTCACGATTTTTTGCATGCCTTCATTTTACCATGAAGGTGACACACGTGGTCACGTCCCCCTGTGGATAACCTGATCACGAGGTTAAACTTCGGGCGACCGAAGTTTTGAATTTGGCCCGGCATCAAATAAGTCTAGCTGCAATTGGAGTGGCAGCGGTAGTTTACAGGTCGGGCTTTGAATGAATCAGATGCTGAAATTGGCACAATGAATGGCACCTGGTTCATTCTAAGCGCTTCAGGGGGCAGGTTCACGGTGTGCGTCCGCGAAGCAGATGCTGGCCGTGAGAGGGAAGATATGGTTTGGGAGGGGAGTTGCGGGGAATCCTCCCCGCTGGAAGGGGTAGCGGCCCACGAAGTAGCCGCGAGGGGAAAGCTTTCCCCACCAATTGCTGATCTATTTTCGTAGCTGGAATCTGATGCCCTGCTGTTCAATCATGCCATCATTCGTGAATTGAAAGTTAAACTCCCTGCCCACAAAAGCAGCTGCACTTCGTTCACATACGAGGAGAAATTTAGGCTGACCGTAATTTTGCGCCCACCCCTGCACCTTGACGTAGAGACTCGCGCTTTGCCCCCCTTGGGAGACACCTCCAGAGCATTCATAGATGGCACGACAGGTATTTAATTCTTTGCCATCCTTGGACAATTCACGATACGTCCGGTGCCAATGGAGGCCGTTCATGAAACTGATGTGATCGGTGATTTCGATTTCTTTTCGGTCGCCCACCATAGTCGTGGCCACATAATAGGGACGCGGCACGGACATCGGCACTCCCTGAGTTCTTTGTGGAACCGCTTTTGGTTTTTCTTCAGGGGGCTTCGCCGCGCTCTTGCTGTCCTGCACATCGTACACTTTTGCTCTCTGGCTGGTTATGCGCAGTTTTCCGTCCTGAATACTAACGACCATCGTCAAGTCCACCTTGCCTCGATGCCACTCACCAGCGGCATTTTCGTTTGAAAACTCAATCGAGTACCCTGCAATCCACCCATTTGCATTTTTCGTTAGAACGATGTCGCTGATGATTTTCTCCACGCCCTTTGGCCATTTGACTCGATGAGCACTTTCCTCGACCAAAATTGCGCTCGAAAGAATCCGCCCTTTATCCAAGAAATCGACAGTCGAATCATAATTGGAAACCATTCCCTCAACGTCTCCCTTGGACGCCATGGCGTGATGAGCCGTCAAAAAAGTCTTCACATCATTATCAGTAATTTGCGCGACGGGAGCTTCGGTGGGGACAGTCTGGGCTTTGGGCTTTGCCGGGCGAGGACGCTCGGATGCCTTTACAACCACCAATGATGACCCTTGTTCAGCCAAGGTTAAAAGCGCAGGAGACTCGATATATTCCAGTTCAGATGTTGGGAGCTCACGGCGAATTGGCACAGGTTGCTCCCACCAATCCTTGAGCTCTGGAACTTTGCAAAGATCCATGGAGCCCGCATCCCATGAGTGGAGTGAGGAAATAACATCGGTTGATGAGAGGGCACGATCAAATGTTGTGACAACAAAAACCGCTTTTTTTCCCTTCCATTCAAGGATGCGAACTATAGCCTTAACCTGACTATAATTCGGCCCGACAGTCTCTTTCGTCAGGGGATTTTCAAGCGGCGCGTAAATGAATGCACACAATTTTTTCAGTGCAACTTTGAGTCTGACGACTTCGTCCTTAATCTCCTCAAATGCTACAGGCATCGCCACTTCGAGATGATATTCAGGTGCCTGAACGACCTTCATGTAGGTGACCTCAGCCCTACTATCCGAAATCCGAATAATCTTCGAACCATCAGGCACACAAAGCACGCGCATCCCCTCCTTGACACCCAAAGAACTAAATCCCATGGCAATATCAGAGGCTGGATGAGTCAATGCGCAAACTGTATCTCCTCCCAACCTCCAAGCGTCGTCTGGACTTCGGCGGGAAGCAGGAGTTGCACTCCGAATCAGAGTTTTTAGATCGACCTTCCAGTCACGTTCTTCTGGCACTTTGACGCGCGGCCCCTTCGTCCAAAACTGTTTCGTTGGTTCATCAGCCTTATCCAAAAAAGCTGAATCCCTCGCAGGTTTCAATGTCAGGTCGTCCAGATTTAGTACTAGCGATGCCTCATCATTCGGGTAAAAAATCAATTCTTTTGGCTGCCACCAAAATACATCTCCAGTTGGAATGTCTCGATTTTGTGGCCTTGGCAGTTCAATTCCTTTCAAGGAGTCGATTTTTAGAATCCACACCCTCCGATTTTCATCACCTTCACCGGCAACACATGCCAAAGCTTTTTGATCTGGTGCCCAAGCAAGACACGTTACTGAACCGAAGGAAACTGGGATTTCTGCCGTCTTTTTGAATCTGTTTAGATCAAAAATGACCGCCTGAGTCTGGGTAGAAGATCTTTCAAGGTAGGCGAAAAAGTTTCCGTCTGGCGATAGGCTAGGAGCCGCCTCGCTAGCGACATTCTCAATCGTCTTTGTGAAGTCCGGCTGAATCGTCCCAATTTTGGCAGTTTTAATGGACAAAGGCGCATCATAACGAAATGAGGGGGGAGCCGGAGGTGGAACCGCAGAAGTTGAAACAGGCACAGGGTCTGTTTTCATAGGTCTTCCAAGTATGGAGAGGGGAGAAGCAAGCCCGACTATACTGACCATCATCAAGGCTCCAGTCATCCAGCTTAAGCCCATTACAGTAACATCGCTTTTTCCACTTTCCTGAATGGACAAGTGCGGTTTGAGAATTCGACCTCCCAGAAGTCCACCAATGAAACCACAAAGGATAGCAGGAAGAATGCTGGACAAACTCACCCAAAAACTGAGCCACATGTGATGCCTTGCCAGCATATCCACATGGGCGTTCTCAGCGCTGCGCACATCCGCTGTAGCGAGAAAAGTTAGCAGTCCACCAGTAGCAAGTGCGGAAAACAATCCCGCTTGGATACCGATCCTCGCACCCATGCCGCCAGAAAGTCGCTTTGATCGCAGATCTAAATAGCTGATTAAAGCCGCTATTGCGCCAGCAATAAAGGCCAATGACAAGACAAGAAGAATAAGCAGCTTTGCCGGGGTAACTCCTAACAACTCAGTTCTGGTAATATCTCTGAAACAGATACCGAGCCCTCCCGTGGCGATTCCCACCGCACACGCACGAATTCGTGAAGAATCAGTAATTTTCACTTGGGTATGAGTCGCCACAGGTGGTCAAATATCACGAGACCACTTCCGTGACAAGGAATTCATCCGAGATTTGAGCTTAAGCTTCCGAAGCATTTTCGTATGATATAAAAACAATAATGAGATTTTGAATCCTTCTTTGATGAGTGATAGTTCTTAATCACTCAAGCGGTTTTGGATGCATCTCGTGAGGCATGATTGCAAGTTCCATGATGCGCATGCGCACTTCTGCGCTGGGGCATGTAGAGCCCTTTTCAAGTTTACGATAAATTTCCGGTGCTACTCCAATTGCAGATGCCATGGTCTTTTGATCAAAGCCCTGACATCTTCGTGCCTTTAGCACGATTTCTGATTCGCTAATTCCCGTGGAAGGGTAATACCCTAGAAATCTCAACAAACTCGGCCATTCTGAGATTACGGGCATGCGGATGTCGCGCTCCCACCGTTCGTAAACCTCTCTTAAAGTCCCCAAATGCGATGCTACATCCTCTTGTCGAAGGCCCAGAGTAAGACGATGTTTTTTTAGGTGCTCCCCGAGTGTCAACGGAGTGCATTTAACGCCTTTCTTCTTGATAATGAACGCCTTGAGTCTCTCTGCTCTTACCCAAATGGCAAAGTAGCAAAATGGCAAAATAGGATGACACGTATTTTGCCGATGCGTGATTGCTGGATCGCTGGGAAGCAAACGTGGAGATCGGGGCTTTCCCGGCCGACCGGCATCGCCTTCAAAGGCCGCATTCAGGTGGAGGGCAGCCTGTTCCGCCCCCTTGGCCTGTTTCGCCGCAGCGCTTGCCAAGTCCGCCGCCTCACGGAACCGCCCCAATTCCATCAAGGCCCGCCGCCCAGAATCACACCCCGCGCCTCCTGCCCGTCCTTGGGGTCTAAGAGCCGCGCCATCGTCACCGCTTCTTCGAGGCGTCCTATCCGGTCGAGATGTTTGATTTCATGGGGCTCCATGATCCACCCCTCTGACCCATCGCCTTTGCACTGCCTGTCAAAAAAGTTCGAGACGTCAAAATCCCGGAATGGTTGTCCGGCGAATGCCCCGGGGAATCAGCCGCCGTGCGGGCATCTTCTCCGCTCAGAGGCCAGGGAATGAGCTTCCCAACCCCGACTTCCGAAGCCACAACCTCCCCTTTCGGCTTCGCATCCCCTGGCGCGGGAGTTCAAAACACCGTCTTCAGCTTCATATCCTCCGGTTTGAACTCCCGAACCCCGCCCGACGAAGCCGCAACCCCGACCTCGGAAGCCAAAGACTCCTCATCGAAAGCCAAAAGCACCGCCTCGGGAGTTCAAACCGCTCGATTGGAAGCCCAATTCCCAGCCTGCGGAGTTCCTACCGCAGTTTTCGAAGCCGCATCCCCAGGATTCAGCTTCAAAAACTCAGGTTCGAACTATCAAACCTGAGAATTTGAAGTCGAAAACTCTTTTTCTTAAGCCTTAACTTGTCAATAATCGCTCTTTTTGCCATGTTGATCCCCGATTCGCCATTCTGACCCGCTCAGTTTCGCTCCGTCGGGTTGGATTGGTGAGTTCCCCCACCCTAACTAGATACTGCCATGCCAAATCCCAAGGTCAGAGTTGACATCCCCAGCGATCCCACAGCCAAGATCGCCCTGCTCAAGAGGGTCAAAACCAAGCACGAAGAACTCGCGGCAAATTCCCCACTCAAAGGCTTGAAGTGGGAAACCGTCATCGCCCCAGCACTCGCCCGAGCCGAGACCGCTGACCAGCTCAGCGATGAACTCCGCCGCAAGCGCGAGAAAGCCACCGGCGAACGCGACGTGGAGATGCCCACCGTCACCGAAGCCCTGCGCTCCGCCCGCGACGTGCTCCTCGGCTTGAACCGCGACAACCCCGACGCCCTCGGTGACTTCGGCTTCGATGTCGCCGACGCCACCAGCTCGTCGCCATCCACACCCCCACCCGCCAAATAAAGCGGCGGGATCACGGCGGAGACAGGTCCTCAGTCGGCCTGTCTCCGTCCTTCGCAGTCCTTGCTTCGCCCAAAGACGACTCAAGCGGCTTGCATCCAGGATTGACAAGATGCGCAGGATTCACCGGATTTTTCAGTTCGTTCAATCCTATTCGCCGCAGCTTGAGTTCGTCGTTCGGTCACGCGTGCTGCGGGACCGTCTGGAAACGTGATCGCTGGCTGAGTTCAAAGAACATGCTGAAGCATGAACAACGAACCAAGAACCAAGAACCGCACGACCAGCCCCCACCTCTGCAGCCCCCGAACAACCCGGCAGCGAAAAACCCCAGCGCGCCAAACCCGGCTTCATCAGCAAAGACCTCCTCCCCGCAAAGGCGAGCAGCCGCAGGATCTCCAGCGCCGCCTCAAACGCTTCCGTGAGCAAGTGCCCGGCGGGTTGTGAGCAGTCCGCAGTCTCCTCCACTCCTCGTCTTCCTTCCTTGCGCTCTGCGCAATTCCTTGCCTTCGGAGTCATTCCCCGCTTGGATGCGGGAAATCTCTACTGCGCTTTCCCTTTTTGCCTTCCTCTGGATGGAAATCATCGACAACATCAATCAGCTCCTCGGGGAGAACCTCAAGCAGACTCTCACGCCGGGTTCCAAGCTGCGCATTGCAGCGTCCTGTTTCTCTATTTATGCCTTCGAGGCGCTGAAGGCAGAGTTGGAGAAAATCGATTCGCTGGAGTTCATCTTCACATCCCCCACCTTTGTCCCGTCAGATGTGACGGACAAACTCAGGAAGGAACATCGGGAGTTTCACATTCCTAAACAGCAACGCGAGCGCAGTCTCTGCGGCACCGAGTTTGAAGTTCGCTTGCGCAATGAACTGACACAAAAAGCCATTGCCCGAGAGTGTGCAAATTGGATGCGTCGGAAGGCGCAGTTCCGCTCAAATCGCACCCAGGCTCCCATGCAGCAGTTCATCACCGTGAGCGGTGGCGAGGGCAATGCCGCTGCTTATATGCCACTGCATGGCTTCAGTGCTGTCGATCTAGGTTATGAGAAGGGCAATGCCGTTTCTAACTTGGTGAACAAGATGGATGAGCCGCCAATGACGAGCACCTATCTCGCCCTGTTCGAGCAGATTTGGAACGACAAGGAGAGATTGGAAGATGTGACGGCCAAACTCTGCGAGCACATCGCCTCCATCTACCAGGAGAATTCCCCTCAGCGCATCTACTTCCTGATGCTCTACAACATCTTCAATGAGTTTCTCGAGGACCTCAATGCGGATGTGTTACCGAACGACCTCACCGGCTATCAGGACAGCCTCATCTGGAAAAAGCTGTTCAACTTCCAGCGTGATGCCGCCACCGGCATCATCAACAAGCTGGAGACCTACAACGGCTGCATTCTCGCCGACAGCGTGGGGCTTGGTAAGACCTTCACCGCACTCGCTGTGGTGAAATATTACGAGCTGCGCAACAAGTCCGTGCTTGTGCTCTGCCCGAAGAAACTGGCTGACAACTGGCTCACTTACAAAGGCAACCAAGTCACCAACATCTTTGTCAAAGACCGCTTCGGTTATGACGTGCTCTGCCACACCGATCTGCTGCGTGAGAGTGGTTATTCCTTCGGCATGCCGCTCAATCGCATCAACTGGAGCAACTACGACCTCGTTGTGATTGACGAGTCACACAATTTCCGCACCAATGATCTCTACCGCGAGCGTGAGACCCGCTACCAGCGCCTGCTAAATCAAGTCATCCGCCAGGGCGTGAAGACGAAGGTGCTCATGCTCTCGGCCACGCCGGTAAACAACCGATTCTCCGACCTCAAGAACCAGCTCGCGCTGGCTTACGAAGGCAATCCTGAAAACCTGAATTCCAAGCTGCGCACCGAGAAAAGTATCGACGAAATTTTCCGCCGGGCGCAAGCAGCCTTCAATGCGTGGTCAGCCCTGCCACCGAATGAGCGCACAGCCGCCACCATCCT
Source organism: Verrucomicrobiaceae bacterium (assembly GCA_027483245.1). Taxonomy (GTDB): domain Bacteria; phylum Verrucomicrobiota; class Verrucomicrobiia; order Verrucomicrobiales; family Verrucomicrobiaceae; genus Prosthecobacter. Next base: position 44,237 of record JAIXVB010000265.1, read on the forward strand.
GGGCTCCCTGGACTTCGATTTCTTCGAGGTGCTTGACAGTGTCACCATCGCTCGCTCACGGCGGCACATCCAGACCTACTACGACACGAAGGACATCGGCACTTTCCCAGAGCGTTTGAAGCCGCTTTCCTTCCATTGCCAGCTCACGCAGCGTAAAGATGTCATAGGCTTCAATGACATCTTCAATCAACTCACTCTGCTAAAGCTGGCGATCTACGCCCCTCTCAGCTACGTCCAGCCGAGCAGGCTTTTCAAATACGAGCCGGAATACGAAGAGGATGACGATGGGGATGGCTCAAGCAATCTTGGCCAGAGCGGCCGTGAAAAGGGCATTCAGGCGCTCATGACGGTGAACCTGCTCAAGCGCCTCGAAAGCTCCGTGCATTCCTTCCGGCTCACCCTGAAGAGCCTCGCGGACAACCATCACCACACGATGAAGAAGATCACGGCCTTCAAGAAGACGGGGAAAGATGCCACTTTTGCGGATGTCTCCCCTTCCTTTGCCGATGCCGAACCCGAGGACGAAGGCGAGTTTCCCGATCCTGAGGACGCCCAAATCGGCAAGAAGGTGCAGATCAGTCTGAGCGACATGGATCTCCCGGCATGGGAGCATGAATTGCGAGCTGACCTTACCATCATTGAGGCTCTGTGGGAGGAAATGCACAAGATCACTCCAGCGGATGATGCCAAGCTCCAGCACCTCAAGACCACCGTCCTGAGCAAGCTCGCTTCGCCCATCAATCCAGGGAACAAGAAAGTGCTCATCTTTACTGCCTTTGCCGACACCGCTAATTACCTCTTTGATCAACTCGCTCCCTTCTTCCTGGAAAAAAATCACCTCCATACGGCCAAGGTGATTGGTGGCAACACCACCAAGAGCACCCTCACCAAGCATTACGATTTCCAATCGCTCCTCACGCTCTTCTCCCCACGTTCGAAAGAGAAAGCCGCCATCCTGCCGAAGGAACCTGCCGAGATCGACATCCTCATCGGCACCGATTGCATCTCAGAGGGTCAGAACCTCCAGGACTGCGACTACCTCATCAACTACGACATCCACTGGAATCCTGTGCGCATCATCCAGCGCTTTGGCCGTATTGATCGCATTGGTTCCAAGAACCAATGCATCCAGCTTGTCAACTACTGGCCGGACATCTCGCTCGATGAATACATCAAGCTCAAGGAGCGCGTCGAAAACCGCATGGTCATCGTGGATGTCGCAGGCACTGGCGACGACAACCCACTCGATGCCAGGGCGAATGACCTAGCCTACCGCCGTGAGCAGCTTCGCCGCCTTCAAGAGGAGGTCATCGAGCTGGAGGATCTCAAGACCGGCATCTCCATCACCGATCTTGGCCTGAACGATTTCCGAATGGACTTGCTGAACTATGCGAAGGCTCATGGGGACCTTTGCAACATGCCCAATGGCATGCACGCGGTCGTGCCTGCTGCCCCTGAGCGCGGACTGCCGCCCGGTGCCATCTTTGCCCTGCGGAACCGCAATGACGGGGTAAACATCAACCGGCAGAACCGCTTACATCCCTACTACCTCCTTTATGTCGGGCAGGACGGGCAGGTGATCGTCAATCACACCGAGCCGAAACGTCTCCTCGACCTCGCCCGCGCTGCTTGCAAAGAACGCCCTGACCCCATCCCGGAAGTCTATCAGCCGTTCAACAAGGCCACCAAGGACGGACGGAGCATGGATGCCTATTCCGAGCTGCTAAACCAGGCCATCCGCTCAATGATCGAGTTGAAGGAGGAGAAGGACATCGACAGCCTCTTCTCGGGCGGCAAAACCAGCGCTCTGCTTAACACCATCAGCGGGCTGGATGACTTCGAGTTGATCGCCTTCCTCGTCGTCTATGATTCGGCCTCGTCTGATGGCGGCACGACACGCAAGGTCATTGAGACGCTGCTCAAGAAGCGGGGGGTAAAGGTCACCAGTGAACTCATTTATGAGATCATGGAAAAGGAGAGAATCTGAACACGGCCATGTTCCTCCTCGACATCAATATACTGATTGCCCTGGCTGATCCAGATCATGTTCATCATGATCGGGCGGAAGCTTTCTTCCTGGCGAATCACAAGGCTGGCTGGGCGACGTGTCCGATCACCGAAAATGGATTCGTTCGGATCATCAGTCATCCGAAGTATCCGAAGGGACCGGGATCACCGGACCTTGCTCGGGACGTGCTGCGGCAACTTTGTGCTCATGAGGGGCATCGATTCTGGCCTGACGATGTCTCGCTGCGCAGCTTTGGCAGCCTGCCTGTTTCCAAGCATCTGACGGACCAATATCTTCTGAGCCTTGCCATCCATCGCCAAGGCAAGCTGGCTACGTTTGATGGTCACATCAACGCCGCACTCATACCGGGTGGAACGGCGGCCTATGTTGTGATTTAGACGGCCATGTTCTCCTACCCCAAACAGGCCGAGTTCAACCGCTTGCTCCCGAAGAGCAAGATCTACGCTCATGCCAAGCCGGGGAAGGCGGTGAAGGATCTCTTCGTCTCGCAGATCGGGGAGATCGTCTGGAAATACAAGCTTTCGCCGGAAACCATCAATCTTCCTGCACGCCACGGCATCACCGAGATCCAGGTGTTCGAGATCGCTCTGAAGGGCAAGGAGTTAGATGAGGATGTCCTGCGCACCATCGACAAGACCATCCCGTTCCCCATCCTCTTCCAGCTTACCCATGGCGGACGCATCCGCTTCTCCGCCACTTACAAGCGCCCCAGTGATTCCGACTCCACGAAATGGGTCATCGAGGCCAGCTTCATGACGGATTGGCAGCCAGCCATGCAGGAACGTCCATCGCTTCCCGTCGCCCTTGATCTCGCCAGCCTCTACGAGCACCTCATCCGCCGCCACCTTCCGCTGCCGCAGCGCTCCGGTGAGAGCATCCGCGACCACGTCGCCCGCTACACCGCCATCCAGACCAAAGAAAAGGAGTGCCAGCAAATGGAAGCCCGCCTAAACAAGGAAAAGCAGTTCAACCGCAAGGTGGAGATGAACGCCGCGCTGCGCAGCCTCCGCCAAGAACTCTCCGACCTTCATCATTCCTAATTCACACTTTCAGCCATGGACAAGCTCAAGCTCCACACGCCGGACCTCACGGCCCAGAACATCGAAAAACTCGCCGCCCTGTTTCCGAACTGCGTCACGGAGACCACGGATGCCAAGGGCAAGCTCAAGCGCGGGATCGACTTTGACCAGCTCCGCCAGGAACTCTCCGACCATGTGGTGGAGGGGCCGCGTGAGCGTTATCACCTGGACTGGCCCGGCAAACGTGAGGCCCTGCTCGCCGCCAATGCCCCCATCGCCAAGACCCTGCGCCCCTGCCGGGAGGAGAGCGTGGACTTCGACACCACCAAGAACCTCTTCATCGAAGGCGACAACCTCGATGCGTTGAAGCTGCTTCAGGAAACTTACCTCGGGAAGGTGAAGCTCATCTACATCGACCCGCCTTATAACACGGGGAACGACTTCATTTATGAGGATGACTTCGCGGAGGATACTAACAGTTTCATGGTCCGATCCAATCAGCGTGACTCTGAAGGCAACCACCTGATCGCCAACACTTCATCAAATGGGAGATTTCATTCAGATTGGATCTCGATGCTCTACTGTCGTCTGAAAATTGCCTGGAATATGCTGGCTGATGATGGCCTTCTAATGGTGAGCATAGACGACAACGAAATCGGAAACCTAAGGCGGATTTGTGATGAGCTTTTCGGTGTCGACTCCTTTTTGATTACCTGTGTTTGGAGACGCAGGCAAGTTGCTGATAGTCGCAATGATGACAGGGCATCAACGGATCACGAATATGTGGTATGTTACAAAAAGCCCAACGCTGTATTGAAGGGCATTCCCATTGATCAGGACAAATACACAAATCCAGACAATGATCCGCGAGGTCCATGGTTTAGTGACAATCTCACTGGCATAGCCAACCAGAAAGAACGTCCAAACCTACACTATGACTTGGTGAATTCCGAAACGGGGCGTCGATACCCGCCTTCACCTACTAGAGGTTGGATGTGCGCACCGGAAACAATGGAGCGTCTCGTTGCCGAAAATCGAATTCTGTGGCCCAACAAGGTCGATGGCAGGCCTCGACTGAAGAAGTTCCTTTTGGAAGCGCGCACGCTAGATACGGGCATCTCCTCTTGGTTTGATGATGTTGGATTTACAACCGAAGGCACCAAAGTAATCCAGGACCTGTTTGGTGAGAAGATTTTTCCATTTTCAAAGCCGCTCACCCTCCTCAGTAAACTTGTAGTTCAGGCAACCCCAGCTGGGGAAGGTATCATTCTCGACTTCTTTGCCGGCTCAGGCACTACGGCCCATGCTGTAATTCAAGCTAACGCTGCGGATCAAGGGAATCGGCGGTTTGTAATGGTTCAGATTCCCGAATCGACGGGACGCGAAGATTTCGCTTCAATCTGTGAAATTACTAAAGAACGCATTCGCCGAGCCGGAGCCAAGATCAAAGCCGAGAACGCCACCACGGCCCCCAACCTCGACATCGGCTTCCGCGTGCTCAAGATCGACACGTCCAACATGAAGGACGTGTATTATGCCCCGGATGAGGTGAAGCAGGGGCAGCTCGAACTGCTGACGGACAACATCAAGGAGGAGCGCACACCGGAAGACCTGCTCTTCCAGGTGCTGGTGGACTGGGGCGTGGATCTAGCCCTGCCGATCACTCAGGAGACGATTGCCAAGAAGAAGGTCTTCTTTGTGGATGGCAATGCCCTGGCCGCCTGCTTTGACCCGAACATCACCGAGGAGCTAGTGAAGGAACTGGCAAAGAAGAAGCCCCTGCGCGCCGTCTTCCGCGACAGCAGCTACGGCAGCGACAGCGTCAAAATCAATGTGGAGCAGATCTTCAAGCTCCTGAGCCCCGGCACGGAACTGAAGTCCCTGTAGCGGATGCTTGGTTGACATCAAGTTGACAACAGGTTTACACTGACGCCATGAGCTATCCAATTGAGACCGTTCCCATTTGCTTCACCGACTCAACCAAGCAGGGGACCATCCCTGTCTGGGCCAAGAAGTATAACGCCAGAGGAGTGGCCTATGCCAAGGTGATGGAGGGACAAAGGCCCGGGGTGGTGATTGTTCATGCCAAGAACCCTGGAGAACTTCAAAAACATGCCCAGCAAACGCGACGCTTGGCGGGAAAGCTAATTCAGGGAAAATCTCCGTTCCAGGTAGTCGTTCATTTTGACAAAGGAACCAAGGGGCAGGAGGTCACAGAAATGGCAGGTGTCTTCAAGCTATTTCCACGTTTGGCTCCCCGCCTGAATTTCTCCTGGAGTCGTCAGAATCTGAAAGACCGCGTGCTGGAGGCGGCAGCCAAATACGCCGCCGAAGAAGAAGAGCGTCAAAAGGAATTCCCCGACGCACTCGCTCAAGCGAAGGAGGTGATTGCAGCGACTAGGCAGCTTCGATCGAGTAGCGGACGGCTATCTGCGACAGCGATTGCCTCTGCTTTGGGGCTCAAGGATGCCCAGATGGCGGCACTGCTTGGCCGCTCCCGACAGGCTCTGGCCAAAACGCCAGATGCACCTGCCATTCAGCAGGCGCTGATTCCCTTCGAGCGCATCGTCCGACTGTGCGCCGTGCTCAAAAAGCCCAACTTCCTGGCCTGGCTCCAAAGAAAGAATCCCCATCTGGATGAGCTTTCCCCCCTTGAGGTCATCACTTCAGGCAGACCCGAAGTGGTGGCCGACTTGGTGGAAGCCATGCTGACTGGAACTCCCTCCTGAACGACACCATGGCCTCTCCTGACCTGAAAACTCTGCTGATTAGCGCTCCCAGGCGTTCTTTCAGCGGGCGCTTGGTGCGTTGCATTCCCCAGCTCACCTTTCAGAAAGGAAAACCACCAAGTTATCTTTTCACCTCAGGTGTGGTGAACCGCTGCAACCCTGCGGGAATCAAGACTCTGTATTTGGCTGAGGAGCGTGAAACTGCACTGGCGGAATACGACAGCTATTATATCACACCCGAACCCCAGCTGATCTATTATGCGGACTATGCGGCTGGCGCTGTCATCGACCTGGGAGATCAGGCAACATGCGATCATTTCGGGCTCAGTGACGATGATTTTTTCAAGGCCTTCAGGTTGGCCACGGCTCCAACAACTCTTCAGCAGTTAGGGGCAGAGATCGCTGCACAGAAGGTGGTCACAGCGATTCGTTTCCCTTCGAACGCACGCCATCAAAAAGGCGAGTTGGGCTACAACTTTGCTATTTTCCCTGGCTCACTCCAGTCACCGGATTCCTTGAGTATTCTTGGCAACCCCGCCCCTCTAGAAAGCTGGCCGTAGATAGGTTAACACATTCAAGAACTCCGTTTTCTTTTGAAACTTAAATTCAAACAGCAGGCCTTCCAGACGGATTCCGTCCTTGCCATCCGTGACTGCTTTGCCGGACAACCTGCGAGCAAGGGGAACAAGTATGCCATTGATCCCGGTCGTGGGGATGCCCAGGGCCAGGCCACGATGGAAGACGTGGTAGGCACTGGCTTTGCCAATGCCCCTTTTGCCATTTCACCGGTGAAGATCTTGGAGAACCTCCAAGAAGTGCAGCGCCGTCAGGACCTGCCCATTTCCCCCGAGCTGAAGAAGACCTCTGTCTGCGATCTGAATCTGGACATCGAGATGGAGACGGGGACGGGCAAGACCTACTGCTACATCAAGACGATGTTTGAGCTGAACAAGGCCTACGGCTGGAGCAAGTTCATCATCGTGGTGCCCAGCATCGCCATCCGTGAAGGGGTCTGGAAGTCCTTCGACGTCATGGCCGAGCATTTCCTGGAGGACTACGGCAAGCGCATCCGCAGCTTCATCTACAACAGCAAGCAGCTCCACAACCTGGAGAGCTTCTCCTCGGATGCGGGGATCAATGTGATGATCATCAACGTGCAGGCCTTTAACGCCCGTGGCGAGGATGCCCGCCGCATCTACCTGGAGCTGGATGATTTCCAAAGCCGCAAGCCTATCGACGTGATCGCCAAGAACCGGCCCATCCTCATTCTGGACGAGCCGCAGAAGATGGAAGGCAAGGCCACGGTGGAAAAGCTGGCGGACTTCAACCCGCTGATGATCCTGCGCTACTCCGCCACACACAAGACGGAGCACAACAAGGTCTATCGCCTGGATGCCCTGGACGCCTACAACCAGAAGCTGGTGAAGAAGATCGCCGTGCGCGGCATCAGCGTGAAGGGATTGGCCGGAACGAATGCCTACCTTTTCCTCAAAGGCATCGACATCAGCCCCAGCAAGGCCCCGGAGGCCCGCATCGAGCTGGAGATCAAGCAGAAGTCTGGCATCAAGCGTGAAGTCCGCAAAGTCACCAAAGGAACCAACCTGCAAGACACCTCGGGCGGACTGGATCAGTATGACGGCTTTGTCGTGTCTGACATCGATGCACGGGACGGCGTGGTGACCTTCACCAACGGCACCATCATCCAACAAGGCAAGGCCGCCGGGGATGTGAACGAGTCCTCTCTGCGCCGGGTGCAAATCCGCGAGGCCATCAAAGCCCACTTTGAGAAGGAAAAGGTGCTCTTTGCCAAAGGGATCAAGGTGCTTTCCCTGTTCTTCATCGACGAAGTGGCGAAATACCGCAGCTACACCGATGCCGGTGAGCAGGCTGGGGAGTATGCCCGAATCTTCGAGGAGGAATACAACCACCAGCTCAATGAGGTGCTGACGCTGGAAGACACGCCCTACAACCGCTACCTGAAAGACATCACCGCCAACCGGACGCACAACGGCTACTTCAGCATCGACAAGAAGACGAAGCGTCTGGTGGACCCCGCTGCCAAGAAAAGCGGTGAGAATGCCGGTGAGACGGATGACGTGGACGCCTACGACCTCATCCTGAAAGACAAGGAGCGCCTGCTGACTTTTGAGGAGCCGGTGCGCTTCCTTTTCTCCCACTCCGCCCTACGGGAAGGCTGGGACAACTCCAACGTCTTTGTCATCTGCACCCTGAAGCACAGCGACAATACCATCTCCCGCCGTCAGGAAGTAGGCCGTGGGATGCGCCTCTGCCGTGATCAAAGCGGCGACCGCATCGATGATCCGGCTATCGTCCACCAGATCAACGTGCTGACCGTCGTAGCCAATGAGAGCTACAAGGACTTCGTGGCCGGATTGCAGAAGGACATCGGTGCCTCTCTCTCCGCCCGTCCGCAAAAGGCCAATGAGGAGTATTTCAAAGACAAGGTGCTCAAGACCGAGAAGGGCGATGTAAAGGTGACGCCACAGATGGCGAAGCTGATCGAGCGCTATCTGATCAAGAACGACTACACCGACACCCAGGACAAGATCACCCAGGCCTATCATGTTGCCCAGCGGGAAGGCACGCTCGCACCGCTGCCGCCCGAATTGGCCCCTTACAAGGAACAGGTCTTCCAGCTGGTGAGCACCGTTTTCAGCGCGGGCCAAATGCCAGACATCGACGATGAACTAAAAGCCCAGCCCAACCCGCTGAACGCGAACTACGCAAAGAAGGAGTTCCAGGAACTCTGGCACCGGATCAACCACAAGGCCGTCTATGCCGTGGACTTCAAGACCGAGGAACTGATCCAGAAGTGCATCGAGACATTGAACAAAGAACTCAAAGTCGCGGCACTCCAATACACCGTCACTGCTGGTGAACAGAAGGACGAGGCTACCTTTGAGGAGGTGAAGAAAGGTGAGTCCTTTCAGCTTCGCGAAAGCACGACTGAGTACATGACGAGCACGTCGAGTTCAGCGGTGAAGTATGACCTCATCGGCAAACTCTGCGAAGCCACTCAACTCACCCGCCGCACCATCGCGGCCATCCTTCAAGGCATCCTCGCTGCCCGCTTTGGCCAATTCAGGACCAATCCTGAGCAGTTTATCATGGAGGCGACCCGTCTGATCAACGAACAGAAGGCCACGATTATCGTCGAGCACCTGAGCTACGACACCACCACCGGAACCTACGAGGCCCCCGAGATCTTTACTCAACGTAAAGAAGACCTCAGCAAGGGCTTCAAGGCCAACAAGCACATCTACGACTACGTCTTCACCGACTCGGGCGGCGAACGCACCTTTGTCGGCGAACTAGATGCCAGCACAGAGGTCATCGTCTATGCCAAGCTGCCCAAAGCCTTCTCCATCCCAACACCTGTCGGCAATTACAGCCCAGACTGGGCCATCGCCTTCGAGGCAAACAAAGTGAAGCACATCTACTTCATCGCCGAGACCAAAGGCTCCATGTCCTCGCTCCAGCTCAAAGACATCGAGAAATCCAAGATCGCCTGTGCCAAGAAGTTCTTCGCCAAGATCACCAACGACCAAGTGAAGTATGAGATGATCGACAGCTACGGAAAGCTGATGGAGCTGGTGAAGTGACCCCCTTTTATGCCCTACAATCCAAGCAGCCCTTCCTCAATCCGTCCTCACAAATGGACCAATCTCAACGTCGTCTATTTTGATGGCTTCGCTGCACTCATCACTGGCAATTATGACGGGGATCCAATTCCGTGCGTCGGCATGCGATGGATGCGTGCCGAAGGCCCGCAAGGCTACCCCGTGACCTCTGGCCATCCGACCTGGATGGTATTGCCGTGCAAGATCGCGATTTACGTCATTCAAGGTGCCTTGGACGATACGCCACCGTCCGGGCCAGACACGGTTTTCGATCCAGAAGCCCTTCAAAAAGCTCTGATCAATGAACAAGCACGACGTGCTCGTGAAGAATTAGAATCGTTGAATTAGCTTCGTTGCGAACTTTTGCCGGGGGCTAAACCGAGCAACCCAGCAGTCCTCAACCCTTATCCAGGGCCTGCTGGGGCCCGCCCATCCGGTCGCGTTTGCCCTGGTTCATCCGCAACGGCATCAGTACCAGATTGGGGAAACGGTGTCGGGCTGCAACTGGCTGACAAACGGAAATGCGGAGAACCTAAGCAGCCGGGTTGAGCCTTGAAAGCATGACCGCGTGGCCTGAGATCGACCGCAACGGCAGGCGCGCGTGCTTGTTTTGCAGCATGAAAGGGTCGGGCGGCGGTTCGTGACAGCCGATCCATTTCGTTGATGGCGCTGCTGAAGACGAAGGGGGGAGTGAGTCATCGAGAATCAGAGACAGGTGCCGCATCGTCCGGCAGGCCCTCATCGTGATTTTTTCTACATCCGTCGTGTCCAGTGACGGGCGCAGCCCGCGAGGTGTTCCCCCCACATGTATGTAGGCGAGGGCAGTCCGGCTTTTCAGCCGGCTGGCCGCAGCCGCTGACTTCACGCCTTTTGGAGACTGGCTGAGGACGGGTATCCCGGTTCCGGCATGACGTGTGTCCAAAGGTCGATCAAGGCCTTGTGACGAACGGCTGGAGTTTATTGACCGTGAGCTCGAAGTCCAAGCTCCTCGGCATCCATGCGGTCTCGCGGAGTAACGAAGAACCGAAACTGAAAGCAGCCAAGGTTCAATACTTGGGGAAGATGTCTGGCGTCGGGAAGCGTTCTTCGAGGCTGTCGTTGAGGTATTCTTCGCGTGGCACTTGGACGGCAGGCCAAGTTGTGGGACGGACGCGGACGACGCGACCGGGGCGGATGCCTTCGATGATGAGGTCGGTCTCAAAACGGATCTGGATGCCACTGCTGCCGAGGGGGGCTTCTCCGGGAGCTTTGGTGACTTCCTTGAGGGGCCCCTTGGAGGCCATGTGCGCAGGACCGTAGGCGCCGTGGGTGTGCTTCAAGGTGTTCTCGACGCCATTCATCAGGGCCGGGACATCCTTTTTGAAGTCAGCGTAAAGCGAGTCGTCCATGCCACCAAACAAGGTCGCGGTCACGGTGGCGCGGCCGAACTTGCCATACTCGACATCGTCGATCCACGCAGCCATCCACCGACTGCGGATGAAGGCCTTGTGAGTTTCGGTTTGCTGTTTGGCGGCGCGTTGCATCGACACATCATCCAGCCAGATATCGGAAATGTGAAAGCGGGTGAAGATGCCATCGGGGGTGGGTTTCCAGGTCAAGTCAAGCAGGACGGCTTGGCCACCGAGGGATTTTTTCCCCGCCGCAGGCCAGGCACCTTCGGCGATGAGTTCTTCAATGCTCAGGCATTCGCGGCCGCGCCAGATGCGGGTGGCGGCATCGAAGGTGAGCTTTTCTTCGCTGGCCTTGCCGTCTCCGCCTTGCTTCGGTTCGCGGCTGGCGATGATCATGCCTTCGTTGTTCTTGAGGTCCACTTCCTTGAGCTTCCAGACCAAGCCCTCGCGTTGGCAGTGGCTGGGCTCGTCTTCGAGCAGGAGGACGTGGTTCTCGGCCGGTTTGATTCCGGTGCCACGATTGTGGTTCGCGTCGATGTTCTTGCTGTTGACGGGCAAGACC
>JAIXVB010000591.1 GCA_027483245.1 Verrucomicrobiaceae bacterium
ACGGCTCTGCGTGCAGAGCGTGAATTGCCTCAGGGCGTGATTGATTTCCTGCTCACGGCTCCAAAGAAAGCCAAGCCAATCGACATCATGCGCACTGCGGTCTCGATGTTGGGCTGTTACGAGCAGAAGCGTCATGACGTGGATGTGAGTGAAAACTTGGCCACGGCGATTCGCTTGGTCTCCCAGATCAGTGTGGTGGCGGCTTATTTCCACCGCGCACGCACCGGCAAGGCCCTTCCCCCGATTCGCAAAGACTTGAGCGAGGCGGCCCATTTCCTCTACCTGATGACGGGTGAAGTGCCCACACCAGAGGCTGAAAAGACGCTGGACGTGGCCTATGTGCTGCACGCTGAGCATGGCTTCAATGCCAGCACCTTCACAGCCCGCGTGGTGGCCTCGACTCTGAGCGACATGTATTCCGCGATCAGTGCGGCCATCGGCGCGCTGAAGGGTGCTTTGCATGGCGGTGCCAATGAGGGCGTGATTCACATGCTGGAGGAAATCGGTTCCCCAGACAAAGTGGATAGCTGGGTGGCAGACGCTCTGGCTCAGAAGAAAAAGATCATGGGCATCGGCCATCGCGTTTACAAAGTGCTCGACCCCCGCGCTCCCCATCTGCGCGACATGGCCATCACGCTGACCCAGCAACTCGGTGAGGCGAAATGGATTCAGATGTCAGAGCGCATCGCCGAAATCATGCGTGTGGAAAAAGGACTGAACGCCAACGTCGATTTCTACAGCGCCACGGTTTATTACAGCCTGGACATCCCGACAGACCTCTTCACTCCGATCTTTGCGATTGCCCGCATGAGTGGTTGGACCGCCCATGTGTTGGAGCAGTGGAGCGAAAATCGCCTGTTCCGTCCGCTCAGCGAATACATCGGCAAGCCCTACGGTCAAAAAGTGGTGCCAATCGACGAGCGCTAAATTTTTAACATCCGCCGCAGGGCAGGAGAGGCCACACACATGGACTGGGAATCGCCCAAACTCCTCCTCTTTGCCCTGCCAGCGATGGCGCTGTTGCTGTGGATTGAGAGTCGCTCGGCGCATCCTATGGAAGGGCTGCGCAAGCGCCTGCTCCTCGTGGTGCGGGTATTGGGTGTGTTGCTCGCTTTAGCGGCCTTAGCGGGACCAGCTCGCGTTTCACAAACAGGTCGAAAAGCCCTGGGTATCCTCGTCGATGCCAGCCAGAGCATGGGTGATGAAGGGGTGAAGTTGGCTTTGGCGGAAGCTCAAAAGCTCAAGACCCAGGCTGGCGGTGCCGTGGATACCTTTGTCGTTCGCTTCGGAGACAAACCTGAATGGGTGCCTGAGACGCTGCTGCTGGATCCTGAGATTGAGTTCAAAGCTTGGCAGGAGAAACATGGAGGCGATAGCCACTACAGCACAGCGGTGGAGTATGCGCAGGCGCTCTTCCCAGCCGGTGCCAGTCGCACACTGGTCGTCATTGGAGATGGTCATGAAACACGGGGCAGCCTACTGGAAGCTGCGCGCGACGCTGCGGTAAACGGCACACGCCTGCACGCTCTGCCCGTGTCTGGGCCACTCAAGCCGGATGCTCGGATCGTGGCGCTGGTGCCGAATCGGAACCGTCTCAATGAAGGCGCGACCTTGAAGCTCAGTGCCCAGTTGGAGTCCACGATCGATACGCCAGCGACCTTAAAGCTTTATGAAAATGGCATCGAAGTCGAGAGTCGAGCCGTCACATTAAAGTCAGGTGAATCGCGCGAGGAAACCTTCACACGAACACCGGCAGATCGGAACATCTACAAATACCGCATCGTGATCGAAGGTGTCGCGGCGGACACATTAACGGCCAACAATGATGCTCTCGCTCTCGTCGATGTTCGTGGGCAGTTGCGACTGCTCTACATCGAAGGTGAAGCGGCGGAGGGGCAATACTTGATGCAGGCGATGGCGAAGGAGGGCATTCAATTGGACCTGCGCCAACAGGGCAACATTCCTGGCAGTCTCGATCAATTGGCTGGTTATGACGGCATCATCCTCAGCGATGTGCCTGCGCATCAGGTCGGTGAAGCGACCATGAACGCCATGCGAGAGTTTGTCGATAAGCTGGGCGGTGGTCTGATCATGCTAGGCGGCCCCGGCAGTTTTGGGGTTGGGGGATACTATCGCACCCCGATTGAAGATGTGCTGCCGGTGCGACTGAAAGCGCCTGATGAAGAGGAAAAGCAGAGTGCTGCCGTGGCCCTGGTGATGGATCGCAGTGGCTCGATGGCGGGAGAGAAGTTGGAGATGGCGAAAAGTGCGGCGATGGCGACCACGGAGGTGCTGGGGAAAAACGATTCCATTGGCGTCTATGCCTTTGACAGTGAGGCGCATGTTGTGGCGCCGATGACACGGCTCACATCGACCTCCGCCGTCTCGGCACAGATCGCTACGGTGGCTTCAGGCGGAGGGACCAATCTTCAGCCGGCCTTTGAGCAAGCTCGCGAAGCCCTTCGCCGTGCGAAAGCGAAAGTGAAACACATGATCATCCTCACCGATGGCCAAACGGCGGGCAGTGGTTATGAGTCGCTGGCCGCTCAGTGTCGCAGTGAGGGGCTCACCATTTCCACTGTGTCGATTGGTGAGGGCTCTCATGTGGCTTTGCTGCAAGCCATCGCGAGCAGTGGCGGTGGGCAATCTTACACCACCACGGATGCGGCGAGCATCACGCGCATCTTCACGCAAGACACCCTGATGCATACAGGGCGCATGATTCGTGAAGAGCCTTTCATGCCCCAAAGAGTGGAGAAGCACCCCATGATGGTAGGTTTCGAGAAATGGACTTCACCCGAGCTTTTGGGGTATGTGAAGACATCGCGCAAGGCCACAGCCCAGGTGCCCCTTATCACGGATACGGGTGATCCTCTTTTGGCGCATTGGCGTTTTGGTCTGGGCAAAGTGACTGCTTTTACCAGCGATGCGAAAAGCCGTTGGGCTTCTCTTTGGTTAGGCCGCTGGCCAGATTTTGGGCGTTTTTGGTCGCAGGTCTTGCGCGAAACGGCGCGGCCACCGCAGGGACGTCACATGGATCTAGCAGCCGAGATGTCGGGTGATACAGCGCTGCTTCGGGTGGATATCCAAGAGGATGCAGGCACTCGATCCAATGATGCCCGTGTGGAAGCTGAGGTGTTTTTTGTGGCTGCTGACTCACTGGGCGCTCCTTTGAAGCCGGTGCAAAAGATGAGGCTGAGTCAGCGTGGCCCAGGCCTCTATGAAGGTAGCTTTCGTCCCGATGAACCGGGTGTTTATCTCCTGCGCGCCCAGAGTGGAGCTGAAATGGTCTCGGCAGGCATCGTTCATAATCCCGGCAGTGAAACCAGCCTGGGAACCCTGAATGAAGCCCTCCTCACTGAAGCAACTCGGCTCACGGGAGGCAGCCTTTTGAAATCCGGGCAGGCTCTTGATCTCAGCACCACTCAAGCGGTGCAGTACATCGAACTGTGGCCGCAGATCATGATGGCTCTCCTTTTGCTCTTTCTGCTGGATGTTGCCATCCGTCGTTGGGAGCATGTGACCGGACTCTGGGAGGTGATGAAAGATCTGATGCCTGTCCGTTCTAACAACGAAGGGTGAAGCAAACGATCAAGTCTGCTCCACCCCTCGGTGTTTAGAATGAGTTCGAAAACTCACTCCATTCTGGATTTTTTTAGGCCTCTGGCGTGTCGATGTTGGCTTCGGAGGTGTCAGCTGCTGGAGTTGCTTCCGTTGCAGATTCGGCGACTGCACCCTCCGGGACTTCAACTTCTTCTTCGTCCGCGATCACGGTGGCCACATCTTGGATGGTCTCATCTTTTTTGAGGTCCATGAGCTTCACTCCCTGGGCGACTCGTCCCGTTTCACGAATGCCTTTGTCGCCACCGACTCGGATGCGCACGTTCTGGCCCTTGCTGGTGATGAGCATGAGTTCGTCATCATCGTGCACAGCGAGCGCAGCGACAACCTTTCCAGTCTTCTCCGTGATGTCGAGGGTCTTCACGCCTTTGCCGCCACGATTGATCAGACGATAATCTTCAAAGGGCGTGCGCTTGCCGAGGCCTTTCTCAGAGACCACGAGCAGTTGTGTGCCTGGAACCACGGCAGTGAGGGCCACGAGGTAGTCGCCTTCATCAAGGCGAATGCCGCGGACACCCGCTGCACCACGGCCCATGGCGCGGATGTCGGTCTCCTCACAGCGCAGGCACATGCCGTCGCGTGTGGCAAAGCAGATCTCGCTTTTGCCATCGGTTAGCACGACATCGACGAGGTCGTTGCCTTCTTCAATGTTGATCGCGTTCATGCCTGCCTTGCGGTAGTTTTTGAAGGCTTCAAGCGAGGTCTTTTTGACCGTACCATCTTTGGTCGCGAAAAGCACAAACTTCTCCGGGCTCCACATCGCCTCATCTTCCACGCCTTGGGCTTCGAGACGAAGGACGCTGTTGATTTTCTCTTCAGGGCCCAGGTTCAGCACGTTTTTGATGCTGCGTCCTTTGCCTGTCCGCGGTGCTTCAGGGAGCTGATACACACGCTCCACATAGACGCGTCCAGTGTTGGTAAAGAACAGCAAGAAGTCATGCATGTTCGCGCTGAAGAGGGTCTCCACGAAGTCGTTCTTGTCTTCCTTCGTCGTGGCCTCGCGTGCTTCCATGCCTTTCAAACCCTTGCCGCCACGTGCTTGCAGGCGGTATTCGTTGGTCAGTGTGCGCTTCACGTAACCGAAATGAGTGAGCGTGACGATGTTGGCATCGTTAGGAATGAGATCGATGGTTTCAATCCCGCCTCCAGCGGCGTCGATGCGCGTCAGGCGACCATTGCCATGCTTGGCCTTGATGGCTTGCAGCTCATCTTTGATGATGGTCAGCACGCGATGTTCCTTGGCTAGGATGTCCATCAGATCCGTGATGGTCGCCAGCAGTTCATCATAATCGGCTTTGATCTTATCCCGCTCCATGCCTGTGAGCTGATAGAGACGGAGTTCGAGGATCTGATCGACCTGCGTGTCGGTGAAGACATAACGGTCTCCCTGAATGCTCGGCTGATCGCGAATGAGAATGCCCAGTTGCCGTGCGGTTTCAGTGCTGAATTGATACGCCTTGAGACCAAGCCGTGCTTCATCGCGATTGCGGCTGTCACGGATGATTTTGATGAAGTCATCCAGATGCCCCAGCGCGAGGAGATAGGCTTCAAGTTTCTCCGCTTGTTGCTCGGCCTTTCTCAACAAGAAACGCGTTCGGCGAATGACGACTTCGCGACGATGTTCGATGTAACAAGCGATGGCGTCTTTGATGCTCAGCACGCGTGGACGGCCACCGTCGATGGCCAGCATGTGAATGCTAAAGCTGCTCTCGAGTGCGGTGAACTTGTAGAGGTTGTTCAGCACCACCTGAGGCCGTGCGTCACGCTTGAGATCGACCACGACACGCGAATTTTCATCCGATTCATCACGCACCGCAGTGATGTCAGAGATGATCTTCTCATTGGCCAGTTCCGCGATGCGCTTCACCAGCTCCGCGCGGTTCACATTGTAGGGGATCTCCGTGATGATGATCTGCTCACGACCGTTGTTTTCCACGATCTCTGCCTGACCTCGCACCCGCACACTGCCGTGACCGGTCTCCATGTATTCGCGGATGCCATCCAGGCCATGAATGACGCATCCGGTGGGGAAGTCGGGGCCTTTGATGAACTGGCTCAGCTCCGCGATGGTGATGGCAGGATTGTCGATCTGGGCACAGACGCCATCGACGATTTCACCCAGATTGTGTGGTGGCATGTTCGTGGCCATGCCGACGGCGATGCCGGTGCCGCCATTGACGAGCAGGTTCGGAAATGCCGCAGGGAAGACGGTGGGCTCGGTCAGACGCTCATCGTAGTTCGGGACAAAATCGACCGTGTCTTTTTCCATGTCAGACATCAGCGTGCCGCCCAGAGGCGTCATGCGTGCTTCCGTGTAACGCATGGCTGCCGGAGGGTCACCTTCCACCGAGCCGAAGTTCCCTTGAGGATCGATCAACGTTTCGCGCATGGCCCAAGGCTGGCCCATGTGGACCAGTGTCGGGTAGATGACCGCTTCACCATGGGGATGGTAGTTGCCTGACGTATCACCGCAGATCTTCGCGCACTTCATCTGCTTCTTTGGCGGATACAGCCCCAGCTCATGCATCGCATACAGGATGCGTCGTTGAGAAGGCTTCAGCCCATCTCGCACATCCGGCAGAGCGCGAGAGATGATGACTGACATGGAGTAATCAAGAAAGGAATTCTTGACCTCGTCAGCGACAGAGATGGGACGGGTGTTGGATTCTTGCATGGTGGGAGTCAAAAAGGAGTCAAGGGATCGTCAAGAGGGGCAAGATGGATCGGAGTCGAGTGTGTGGCGGTAAAGAGGTCTTCGAGGCTGGGGAACTCGACATTGAAGTTATCTGGAACTGATTCGCGAAGGAGGAGGTGCTGAGTTTGCTGAATGAGTGGATGTTGAGAGCGAGTTTGCACCCATTCTCAGGACGAATCCGCCGGTTACACGTCCAGATTTCGCACGTTCAGGGCATTCTCTTCGATGAAGTGTTTCCGTGGCTCCACAACATCCCCCATGAGGATGGTGAAGATGCGCTCGGCTTCTTGTGCGTTGCTTTCGTCGAGTTTGATCTGCAGCAGGGTGCGCTTGTTTGGATCCATGGTGGTCTCGAACAGTTGCTTGGCGTTCATTTCACCCAGACCTTTGAATCGCTTGATTTCCATGCCGCGTTTGCCGATTTCCATCACCTTGTCGAGGATACCGGGGATGCTGAAAACAGGGTGAACCTTTGCATGGTCGCCTTCGCCTTCGATGACTTCGAAGAGCGGTTTGTCCTGGCTGCTAAAGTGGTCCACATGCAACCCGAGCTCGTCGAGCTGTTGGAACCGGCGTTTCATGCCGTGAGCTTCATGAATCTCAATGAGACGGGCACGGCGATGGGCTTTTGGCGTCGCTGCAGCGACGGCTTCCGGGTCAGGCTCTGGTTTTCCAAAGAGATGGAGATCATTGTTTTCACGGGCAAACGCAGCGAGCTGTTCGTTGCCGAGGAAGTATTGAATGTTCACCTCATTGCCCTCGCGGATGGTGACCATGTAGTGAGGCAGATTTCCGGAAACCGAATCACGAGCCTGCAGGTAGGCTTCAAAATCACCTCCGTGACGACGAATGATGTCAGCAAACTTGGCCACGGGCACGAGCTGATCGAGAATGGCTTTGAGACGCTCATCGGCCACGAGGCTGCCATCGGCGATGTTGCGCAGGCCGATTTCACCTGAGCCCATCTCCAGCAGCATGGCTTCCATTTCAGCATCGCTCTGCACATACTCCTCACGCTTTTTCCGGGTCACCTGATAGAGGGGAGGTTGGGCGACATAAATGTGCCCGCCTTTGACCAGTTCCGGCATCTGACGGAAAAAGAAGGTGAGCAGCAGGGTGCGGATGTGACTGCCATCCACGTCGGCATCGGTCATGATGACGATTTTGTGGTAGCGCAATTTCTCGATGTTGAAGGAGCCTTCGACCTCACTGTCGCCACCGATGCCTGTGCCGATGGCGGTGATCATGGTCTGCACTTCCTTGTTTTGCAGCACTTTCTCGAGGCGGGCTTTCTCCGTGTTGATCAGTTTTCCTCGCAGGGGCAAAATGGCTTGGTTGTGGCGATTGCGGCCCATTTTGGCAGAGCCACCGGCGGAGTCACCTTCGACAATGAACAGCTCCGTTTTGGAGGGGTCGCGCTCGGAGCAGTCGGCCAGCTTGCCGGGCAGACCACCGCTGCTCATGGCGTCTTTGCGGATGGCTTCACGGGCTTTCCGGGCGGCCTCGCGCGACTTGGCCGCGATGATGATGTTGTTGATCACCGTGACTGCGATTTCTGGCGTCTCATCAAAGAAACGCATCAGGCCTTCATAGACGATGGAACTGACCACACCTTCGACCTCACCATTGACCAGCTTCACCTTCGTCTGGGAATTAAAGCGCGGATTCGGCAGCTTGACGCTGAGCACGCAGATCAGACCTTCACGGCAGTCATCGCTCTCGATGTCCGGCAGCTTGTCTTTGAAGCTTTTTGGATTGTTGTTGATGTAGGCCTTCACCGCGCGTGTCAGCGCTGCTTTGAGACCGCTGTAGTGCGTGCCGCCATCGGGGTTCGGGATGGCATTGGCAAAGCACAGCGACTGCTCATTGAGTCCTTTGTTCCACTGCAACACGCAGTCCACGAGGATGAACTTGTTTTTGTCATCAATGACCACTTCACGACGGCCAGCGAGGGCGATGGCATCCGGGTGGATTTTATCTTTGTCTGCGCCGAGTTCGCGGACGAATTGTTTCACGCCTTCTTTGTAAAAAAGGACTTCCTGTCGAGGAGTCTCGCCACGCTCATCGGTCAGGGTGATTCTAATGCCAGGATTGAGGAAGGCCAGTTCGCGCAGACGCACGAGCAAGCGCTCAAACACGAAGACGGTTGTGACCGTGAAGATCGTGGCATCGGGGAAGAAAGAAATCTTTGTTCCGGTGGTCTTGGCGTCATCCAGATCGCCCAGCACCGTGAGAGGCTCCGTGGTCTTGCCGCGCTCAAAGCCGATCGCGTAGATTTTGCCGTCGCGGAAGACCTCGCACTTGAACCAATCCGAGAGCGCATTCACGCACTTCGCACCGACACCGTGCAGACCACCGGAGAATTCATAGGCTCCGTCGCCAAACTTACCCCCTGCGTGCAGGCTGGTGAGCACGAGTTCCACGGTCGGGATGCCCGCCTTGGGATGCATCTCGACGGGAATGCCACGTCCGTCATCCTGGAGGCTGATGGAGCCATCCGTGTGAATGTTGATCCAGATGTTTTTGCAGTAGCCTGCGAGGTGCTCATCAATCGAGTTATCGACCACTTCAAACACACAGTGGTGCAGGCCGCGTTCATCGGGATCGCCAATGTACATGCCTGGGCGGAGACGGACGGCTTCGAGCCCTTCCAGCTTCTGGATTTGGTCGGCTCCGTAGGCTTGGTCGGTGGATACGGCGGTTGAGTTTGAATCAATGGATTCAATGATTTCGTCTGGCATAAAAATTGTCGGTTTCCATCGACTGAGTCTGTCCAAAAACACCACTCCAGAAACGTGCTCGATGGGCTGGGTTTTGAGGGTAGCAAGATGCCTCCCCGTGCAAAGGCTTTTATGCTGTGCAAGCTGCCTTTTTTCATGAAACAAACCCAGGGATTCACCCATGCTCTGAACGCTCTGCGCTGGAAGCTTCC
>JAIXVB010000748.1 GCA_027483245.1 Verrucomicrobiaceae bacterium
ATTCAAGGGGCGGGCACCGATCCCAGTCTGGAGCGCCGTGTGGGTCGTCCGCACACACGGGAGGGCAATGTGACCATCAGTGCCAATGTCTTCAGTGACGTGCGGGTGAACATTGAGGTGCGTGAATCACGCGGTGTGGTCATCACGGGCAATACCTTTTGGGAAGGTTTCGAACACGACATTCTGGCAGAGAACTGCGAGCACCTGATTGTCAGCAACAACAACTTTGATCGCAATCCTCGTTATGCCGTCAATGGCTTCCTGGATGCTGAAAACAACGGGCTGGTCTTCAAAGGCTGCGCTGACTCTTCGATCACGGGCAATGTCATCGCGGGATCGTGGCGGAAACGTGCGGCCTTGGACATCGAAGCCGGCACGCGTCTGATGATCACCAACAACAGCATCCTCGATTCGGATGGCGTGGGGTTACGTCTGGAAAAGGTCAAACAGAGCCTCATCTCCGACAATCTGATCCGCGATGATCGAGCGGAGGACAAACGTTCGAAAGAACCGTCCCTGCTCATCTTGAACAGCGATGACAATCAAATTGGTGCCAATCTGCTGAGCCGTGGCAAAGAAGTGCGTTAGTCGCAAGGTAAGTTAAACCGTGCGCTGAGTTTGCCGTGCTGTATCGGCTACTTCAGGGCATGATCGCGATTGCGTTTTGGAGTGCGCTGGGCCTCCAGCTCTTTGCATGGAGCGTTGAGAAGTCTATGAGGTGCTTCGGTGCTTTCGGTGCATCGAATGGCCTGCAACAGCTCTTGAGCAAGAGACATCCCTCGGTCTGCGAAAGCTCCAGAGGCCTGGAGCACTCCAGGACGCTGCCGCGTTGTCACATCACATCTCCAGTACTCCCCCAACCCCAATCCGCCGGATAGTTCGGCGAGGCACTTCGATGCTGCGAACGAAGTGCCATGCGCCGAACACATCCGGCCTACGATGAGGAGTCGAGGCGAGAGTGTGAGTTACTGCGCCGCGAGAGGGGCTGTGATGGCGTCTTTGCCGACCTTCTTGGCGGGCACCAGTTTCCAGACAGCGCCGCGTTCACTGGTGTAGGGGTCCACAGGGCCACCGTAGTTGGCGGTGGCATGGGTGACGTAGATGCTGCCATCTGGACCGATGCCACTGCCTGTTGGGCGCAGTCCATCGGCGAGGTCGAGCAACTCCTGCATCTGCCATTTTCCGTCCACTTGCTTCATGCCCCAGACCTTGCCACTGCCCCAGTCTGCCGTGAAATACACGCCATCCAATTCAGGATACTCCGTGCCGCGATAGACGCCCAGATTGATCACGCAGATGCCCTGATCCACGTGGCTGTATTCACCGATCGGGGGCACGCCCACTTGCGGGTAGTTGGCAGGATCGGCAGCGGTTTCCGTGCCGTCCGGATTCTTTTTCACGATCATCGGGAAGGGGTGACTGCCGCACATGAACTTCCAGCCGTAGTTCTCGCCGCCTTTGCTGCTGGCAGGCTGCATGTTGATCTCTTCCCAGTGGTTTTGGCCGATGTCGGCAATGTAAAGATCCCCGGTCTTGCGATCAAAACTGAAGGTCCATGGATTCCGCAGACCGTAAGCCCAGATTTCGGGTTTGGCTTTTGGATGCACTTTGGAAAAGGCCTCTTCACTGACCCCGAAAAGCGTCATCTGCTGAAGTGGGGTGATGAAGGGATTGTCTTTCGGGATGTCATAAGCACGGTCACCGGAGGACTTGTTCACGTCGATGCGCAGCATCTTGCCAAGGAGGGTGTGCAGATCCTGACCGGCATTGATGACATCACCTTCCCAGCCACCGTCACCGACGCCGATGTAGAGGTAGCCATCAGGACCGAAGGCGATCTGACCGCCGTGATGATTGCAGTAGGGGAAGTCGATCTGCATGATGATCTTCACGCTCTCTGGGTCGAGGCGATCGGGATTGGCTTTCGACACCGTGTATTCAGCGATCATCGTCGCACCATTGAACCAGAGATCGGCATAGGCCACATAGACCTTGCCATTGGTCTTGAAGTCGGGATGGAAAGCCATGCTGTACATGCCCAGTTCCAGGAAGGAGGAGATGGTCTTGTCCTTGAGATCCAGGAAGGGTTTCTTCAGCTTTTTGCCGTCTTTGATGACTTGGATCACACCTGGGCGTTCCACGACAAAGAGTCGTCCCGTGCCGTCCTCGGGCGCGGCGACACTGACGGGGTCCACGAGATCACCCGCGACCTGGACAAAGCTGATGGCGACATCTCCCGGCAGCTTGCCACCTGGTTGAGCAGGTTTCGTTTCCGCAGCGGTGAGCGACGCGCCGGTGAGCAGCGCGATGAGGGTGAGCAAGGTTGGTTTTAATTTCATGGTTGGTTAGGTGGTGGCGTAACTCGTGAAGGCTAAAAACCTGCGCTCCTGAAGACAAGCCTGAAATGCGCCTGCGCGGATTGTCCATGTCACGAGAGGTATCGTGAAAGGCGCTCTTTGAGGATTGAAGGATGGGGACGCTCGCGCTAACGAGCAGCGATGAAAAACCCCGTTTCTCTGCTGCGTCAGGTCGCCTTGGCTGAAGGCGTGTCGTTTCTTTTATTGTTAGGCGTGGCCATGCCTCTGAAGTATTTCGCCAATATGCCTATGGCCGTCAAAGTCGTCGGCTGGGCTCACGGGGTGCTGTTTGTTGGATTCTGTTTGCTGCTTCTTCAGACTCTCATGACCACACGCTGGTCCTTCTTCCGTGCCGCGGTGGTCTTTGTGGCATCTTTGCTGCCATTCGCACCTTTTCTTTTGGATGGGCGGATGCGTGAATGGGAGCGGGAGGAAATGCCGCCGAGTTGAGCAAAGATTCAGCGTCTGCTGTCCCATCTTCATTGCTCATTCTGCGCCCATGAATACCGCCTCCCAAGACTTGCCCGTGCATCTCGAGATTCTTCGTGATCGGCTTCTCCATCCCACGGATTATGAGCGCGCTTTTCATTACTTCCTGGAGGAGTTCGGGGGCGATCGAAAGTTCATCGAGCTGGGAGAGGTCGAGGCCCTTCCCAATTTGGTCAAAGTTCTGAGCCTGATTGCGACCAAGGCGCTGAGTCGTCCCGTGCAGGTCCAGCAATCACGCATCAGCGCGGTGCCGGGACATGGTTTCCATCATGGCAGCGCTGCTGTCGATGGCCGTGCGGCGGTGTTCTTTTATTTTGAAGCGGTGAATACGGGGCTGATGGCCATCATTCCAGGCCTGCGCGGTGGGGCAGAGATCGCACGCTTTCAGTTGCCTCAAAGCATGCCAATCAACCCGTCCCAGAACTGACTCAGGCTTTGAAGGCCGCGGTCCACTCCGCTTCTTTAAACCCATTGATCGCGATCCCTGCCTTCGCATCGATCGCCAAGGGACGCTTCACCAGATTGCCGTTTTGATTCAGCAGCGTAAGCGCCTCGTCTTCAGTCAGGCTAGGCAATGTGTCCTTCAGACCTTGGGCGCGATAATCCTGGCCGCTGGTGTTAAAAAGGGCACGCAGATCTCCTCCACGTGCCTTTAACATCACGCGCAGTTCAGTGAGCGTTGGGGGTGTTTCGCGAATGGCGATTTCCTCGAAAGCGATGGCCTGTGATTTCAACCACTTCGCCGCCGATCGGCAGGTGGAGCAGCCCTGATA
>JAIXVB010000137.1 GCA_027483245.1 Verrucomicrobiaceae bacterium
AACAGCCGTGTGGGTGCTGTGATCGGCACGGAAGCCGCCAAGGTCTCCCTGCTCGCCATGGGCTTGGCGCTGGTGGGCATCTTTGCTTACCTGATGATCCGGTTCGAGTTCGCTTTCGCCGTCGGTGCCATCGTTGCTCTCTTCCATGACGTGCTCATGGTTCCCGGTTTGTGTGTTCTCTTCGGCCAAGAACTCAGCCTCATTCACGTGGGTGCATTGCTGACCATCGCGGGTTATTCAATCAATGACACCATCGTCGTGTTTGACCGTATTCGTGAGAACATTCAGAAGGGCACGGGCGGCAGCACACGTGACCTCATGAATGAGGCCATCTGCAAGACGCTGAGCCGAACCCTTCTCACTGGCCCGACAGCGTTGGCTCCGATGATCGTTCTTCTTTTCTTGGGCAATCCGGCCATGCTGGAGTTCGCCGTGCCGATCACGATCGGTGTGCTTCTCGGCACCTATTCCTCGATCTTTATCGCCAGCCCGCTCGTCCTCTGGTATGCGAAAAAGACCGGCACCAGCCTCAAGCGCCAAGTGTTGGATACCCAACTCGAAGCTCAGAAAGCTCAGGCTGCCATCGCTGCGGCGAAGGCCTAACCGAGAGTTTTCGAATCAGGATTTTCGATTCACCAAAAGCGCGTGGCCACTGGTCACGCGTTTTTTTTATCCAGGGTAACTCGCCAAGGCTCGGCAACCTTCGCTTGAGTCCTTAGCCACAGCTCATTGGGCTATCAGGCCGGCCTGCATCTCCGGGTTCACCCATGGGATGCCGCGAAGTATTTTAGCAATCAGCGCCCGATTTCCAAGTGTTCGGCAATTGCGAAGAGGACCAAGAGCCACATTGCGGACTGATAAACCAGGCCGATTTTCCGACAGGCCCCGCGTCGTTTGGCGCGGCGCAGCACACTTTCTGAGCCCCAGACTAAACTCAGTCCCAGAGGGGCAGTGATCGCGCCCAAGTGATCGAGATTCCAAACGGCGGAATCCCAGGCGGCGATGCTCACATAGGCAAGGCTGATACCGAGCACAAACACCACGGTTGATGCGGTCTCAGGATGCAGTTTTTCTCCAGCATGGCAGGCCCTCGGTGTGCCCCACCAAGTCATGGCGAGCATGCCGATCAAAACCGCCAGCAAGGCTAGCAGGCAGAGCCCACCCCGTTCTTGAAAGTGTGCCATCACCTCAAGGCCTCCTTGTTGGAAGCGTTCCAGAATGGCCTCCAGTGAATGACTCGCCTGGTAATTTTCCCAGGTCGGTCGGTTCAAGGTGGAAATCTCGCGAAGTGAATAGGCATCGGGGTGTTTGTCGATCCAGGCGCGTGCGCTTGTCTCGTCCTCCAACCAGCGGACATGATCGATGCTGCTGTAAGTGGCTTGCCCGAGTTTGATCTTCGCTTCCGCCAAACGTGGACCAGCGATGAAGCCAAAGAGAGAGAAGAGCAGAATGATGCCGAATAAATGATTGCTCCAGACCCAAAGGGTGGTGCCCTCCGTTCTCGCCCAATGAGAAACGACCCAGCCGCAGAGGGCGCGAGCTGAGCTAATGATCAGGAAAACAGCCAGCAAGGGAAGCACCCGATCTTCGGATAAATAAGCCAGCCCGCCAAAGCTGCCGATGAGCCCATAAACCCAAAGCGAGTTCCGCTGGAGGCCATAGACACAAGCCAACCAGGTGAGCAGAAAGAACAGGTAAAACAAGGTCGAGCCCGTGAATGTACCGATGGTGGGCGTGAAGCCCTGGAAACCTACCCAAATCAGGATCAGCAAAGCGGCGGGTAGTGAAAAATTGCGGGCCGCGACAAGGCCCAGAAGCAATAAAAAACCGAGGGTGAGACCCAATTGGAAGGAGACCGCGCTTGTGAATGAGCCCGAGAGATTCGTGGCGTCATAAAACCAAGCGGCCAGCCAGGGCCACAAGGGCTGAGCGACACCATCCGTGCGATGCGGGACCCATTTTTTAAGCGGCTCAGAAAAGCTCTGGGTGAACTCAGGCCGCAGATCCGGCTGGGTGGCTTCGGTGAGTGCTAGATGGCGTGTCTCGATGAAACTCAGAGGTGCTTTCCCAGCCTGACGAGCCTTCGGCACATTGACCTGAAGGTAGGCGAAGGAAAAGCTGCCGAGTGCCAGAGCAATGACGATCCAACGGAGCCAGTTGATGGGGCGGTTAGGGGAGTCAGCGGCCATGGCAGAGCGATCCTTTCTGTATGCCATGGGTCCCTCCTTTTAGGCAAAGAAAAATCACCACGCGAGGAGTCAGCGTTTGGGTCTGACCTTGATTTCCACTCGGCGATTCATGCCTTGTTCTTCCACCGTGCCGCTGGTGCTGACGATGGGCTTGGTTTTGCCCATGCCCTGGGCCTGAATGCGGTCGGTCCCGAGACGGAGAGAGGCCTGGAGCCAATCGACCACGGCATTGGCCCGGCGGACACTGAGCTGCAGGTTGAAGTCATCACTGCCGAAGCTGTCCGTATGACCCTCGATGATGAACAGTGAGTTCGGGTTCTTTTGGATGAGAAAGCCGAGTTTCATCAGGCTTAGACGAGCGCCTTCGGCCAATTGATCGCTGCCGTATTCGAAAAGCAGGTCCGTGGGCATCAGGATCGGCGCGGTGCTGCCGCCCATGGTCCCTCCACCGCCGAGAAGATCATCGAGATTGCTGAATCCCTTCACGCGAGCCCCTGCGGCATCGCCGCCCTGACCTTGGGCTTTGACTTGGTCCAGCAGTTTCATGTCCATCTCGCCGCCATCACCAGGGTCGAGCGCGCCTGCATCCAGCAGCATTTGTTTTTCAGACACCGGTTTCGACAACACATCCCGCCGCACGCTGGCCATCTCACTGGCGAGATCTGGCGCTGCCATGGCCTGAGGGGCTAGAAGGGAAGCCATGTCCGGCATTCGCGCGCCGGGTGTTTTACCATCCCCAGGTTCGTTGGTGCGGATGAAATTGGTCACCTCCTTCACGTTCGGCGTGAGGTCGATCTCCTGATTTTCAGGGATCATTTGGGCTTTGTCGAAATTGTCGAGATTGGGTTCAAAGGACTTGATGTCGGGCTGAGTGCCAGGGGCGATCAGCTCAGGGATCTCTTGAATGGCCTTTTGGTCCTGGAGCAGTTTGGGGTCGATTTTGATGCGTTCAGGCACCTTATTCACCTTCACCGGCGGCGTGGGGGTGCCCACGAGGCGGCTGATTTTGTCAAAACTGACGTAGAGCAGCCCATGAAAAACAAAGGACAGGATCAGGGCAAACATGATCCACCATTTCAGGCTCCAGTCTTCACGGGAGCGGAACGAGGAGCGCGGGGTGCTGCTCCATGCGGAGGTGTGGGTCACGGTGGCCATAGGGGCGAGTCTCAGACAGCATAACACGCTCCGTGTCAGGAAGAAATTCCAAACTCGGCTCGCTTCACAGACACAGGCATCAGTTCGGCTCATGCGGACCATGAGTAAAATCCCCTTTGCGAACGCTCCCCCGGCGGGTATGACTCACGTCCCCGCCCAGGCGGCCTAACTACCCTCTACTGACTGAAATGAGCCAAAAAAGTGACTTCGGATTGATCGGCCTCGCCGTGATGGGCCAGAACCTAGTGTTGAACGTGGAAAGCCGTGGCTTCCAGGTTTCCGTGTACAACCGCACCACCGCCACCACGGATGAGTTCATCGCCAAGCACCCAGGCAAGAAGCTGGTCGGTGCCAAGACCTTGGAAGAATTCGTCCAGTCCCTGGCCACACCGCGGAAGATTCAGATCATGGTGAAGTCCAACGCCGTCAAAGATTCTGACCGCGATGCCGTGGATGCCGTGATCGAGCAGCTCATCCCCCTCCTCGAAAAAGACGATATCGTCATCGACGGTGGCAACAGCTACTACCTGACCACCGAGCGTCGTGACAAATACCTGGCTGAAAAAGGCCTCCGCTTCATCGGCGCAGGCGTCTCGGGTGGTGAAGAAGGTGCCCGCAAA
The DNA here is from genome assembly GCA_027483245.1 of Verrucomicrobiaceae bacterium. Taxonomy (GTDB): domain Bacteria; phylum Verrucomicrobiota; class Verrucomicrobiia; order Verrucomicrobiales; family Verrucomicrobiaceae; genus Prosthecobacter. The sequence goes on from JAIXVB010000137.1 coordinate 3,965, forward strand.
GGCCCCTCCATCATGCCTGGCGGCCCTGCCAGCACTTGGGAAGTGATGAAGCCGATTTTTGAAAGCATCTCCGCCAAGGTGGACGGCGAGCCTTGCGTGATCCACATCGGCACGGGCGGCGCAGGCCACTACGTGAAGATGATCCACAACGGCATCGAATACGGCGACATGCAGCTCATCTGCGAAGCCTACAACATCTTCAAAGCTGCGGGTTTCACCACGGACGAGATGGCCAAGGTCTTCAACGACTGGAACGAAGGCGACATGCAGAGCTACCTGATCCAGATCACTGGCAAGGCGCTCGAGCAAAAAGACCCTGAGACTGGCAAGTCCATCGTGGAGCTGATCGTGGACAAAGCTGGCCAAAAAGGCACTGGCCAGTGGACCCTGCTCAACGCGGCTGAAAACGCTGTCGTCATCAGCACCATCAACGCCGCTGTGGAAGCCCGCATCCTCTCTTCCAAGAAGAAGGCACGTGTCGTCGCCAGCAAGGAACTCACTGGCCCGACGGTCAACATCACCACGGAAAAAGCTGAGTTGGTGAAGAAAGTGCACGACGCCCTTTACGCCTCGAAAGTCATCTCCTACGCTCAGGGCCTGGACTTGATCAAGACCATGGGCGAAGCCAAGAACTGGGGCCTCGACCTCGGCCGCATTGCCTCCATCTGGCGCGGCGGTTGCATCATCCGTGCACGTTTCCTCAACAGCATCACCGATGCTTATCGTCAGAACCCCGAGCTGAGCAACTTGATGCTGGCTCCGTTCTTCAAGGATCTCCTCAGCAAAACCCAGCAAAACTGGCGTGAAGTGGTCTCCCTGGCCACCCTCAACGGCATCCCGGTTCCTGCTTTCAGTGCCTCCCTGGGCTACTACGACAGCTACCGCGCCGAGCGCCTGCCAGCCAACCTGCTGCAGGCTCAGCGTGACTTCTTCGGTGCTCACACCTATGAGCGCACCGACAAGCCTGAAGGTGAGTTCTTCCACACCGAATGGCCTGAGGTCATTGGTTGATCATTCCGGTGATCCGCACACTTCGGTGTGCGGATTGGCCCACAAAAAGCGACGGGTTCATTCCCGTCGCTTTTTTCTTTTCGAGCGGTAACACAGCCGCTCTTCTCAATCCTGATTGCCGAGGCTCAGCGCCGAGCGGCCATCTTGCGAGGGGCCAGTTTTTTAGCCCGAGCGGGTGCTTTGGGTTTCTTGGCCGCAGCGGGGGCAGGGGATGCCGAGGGGGGGGAAAGCGACTCTTTCAGCAGGCGCAGCTCTTTTTCGACCTCGGCCAGTCGGCGAGAGGTGGCGTCGAGCTTTTTCGCGACCAGCCGAGCCACAAATTCAAAAAGTGCAGCGTGAAAAGCAGGGTCTTCCTCCCTGGGATGGATGTCCTGGAGGAATTTTTGGTCCACGGCAAGGCAGAGCGAGCGACCCGCTGAAATGACCGAGGCGGCACGTTTGTCGTGGTTCACCAGGGCCAGTTCGCCGAAAACGTCTCCCACGCGGCTGATGGAGGCGACTTTTTTCGTGCCCACGCGGACTTCGAGTTCGCCATTGAGCAGAATGTAAATGCGTGAGTCGATGCTGCCTTCCTGAATGATGGTGTCACCTCCATCACATTGGAGGAGGCTGGATGAGTTCAGAACCTCGTCCAACTGATCTTCGGTGAAGCTGTTGAGAAAGGGCACTGAGCTCAGCGGCGCGGGCAGCTGACCTTCCTCGTGAATGTAGGCATACTCTTTCATTCGATGAGCGGAGTATTTATGACCTCCGGCCCATGAACAAGAGCAATCCAGGTGACAACTTCATTTTTTTGTCCCCCAGACAGGGGATGTCCATGATTTAGGTGCCAAAACAGCGATCCCCCGCATCGCCAAGCCCAGGCACGATGTAGGATTTGTCGTTTAGCTTTTCATCCACGGCGGCGGTGACCACCGGAATGTCAGGGTGCACAGCGGAAAAAGCGTCCAATCCAGGCGGGCAACTGACCACACAGACCAGGGTGATGCGCTTCGCGCCCGCTTCCTTGAGCTGAGTTGCTGCGGCCTTGGCGCTGCCGCCCGTGGCTAGCATGGGGTCCAGCAGAAAAACATCTGCCTCAGCCAGGATGGGGGGCAGTTTGGCATAGTAGGGCACGGGTTGAGCCGTCTCTTCACAGCGGGCGATGCCGAGATGCGCCACCGTTGCGTCTGGCACGAGTGGGAGGATGGCATCTGCCAAACCGAGACCGGCGCGCAAAATGGGCACCAGCACGATGGGGCGTGAAAATGCGGTGCCGACCATCTCTGCCAGCGGTGTCTGGATGGTGAGGGGCTGGGTCTCAATCGCGCGCGTCGCCTCGATGAACAGCATTTCCGCCAGCCGATGCAGGTGCCAGCGAAACTGCGCGCAGGGGGTCGTCGTCTGCCGCATGGCAGTCAGGTGAATCTGGGCCAAGGGATGGGAGACGACGATGGGGGAGTCCATGCTGGAATCATGGGCTACCTCTGGGAGATGGGCAACCAAACTCCGCTCACGGCGCATGGGCCCCTGTGAAAAACGTGAGGGGTGGCCGCACGGATCGCGTTTTCACGCATGTGCATTCCCGATAGTGCCCGGTGCGTAAATGGGCTTCACAGCGGGCGTTGGTATCGCCTAGCATCTTCACAACCATGAACCGCCTTCTCTTTTGTCTTCTGGCATCGTCATTCGTGCTAACGCATTCGTCATGGGCCGAAGCTCCCCTGCGTCTTTTCATCCGAGCCGGAGCCAAATCTCACGGCCCCGGCGCGCATGACTTCCCGCAGTTTTTGAAAGAATGGGTGCCCATGCTCAAGGAACGCGGCGCCCAGGCCGATGGCGGGATGGAATTTCCCACCAAGGAGCAACTCGACAAAACGGACGTGCTCATTCTCCACGCTCAAGAAGCAGGCAACATCAAGATCGGTGACGAACGCAAGAACCTGATGGAGTTCCTCGCCCGGGGCGGTGGTTTGGTCGTCATCCATGCCGCCGCAGTCAGTCGTGATCATGATTGGTTCAAGACCATCACGGGTGGCTCATGGAAGTTTGGCCAAACGAAGTGGCTGGAGGCCCCCATGAGTCTCTACTTCACCGATCACGAAAACCCGATCACCAAAGACATCACCAACTTCGACATCGATGACGAGATCTACTATGACATGGATCTCCTCCCTGAGGTGAAGATCCTCGCCGCGGCCTACACGCCAAACGCCAAAGACACGGGCGGTAAAGGCAACAAAGAAGCCCAGCAGCGTGCCGCCGAAGCCGTCGCGAAAAAGAAGGCCGTCAACATCTACGACATCCAGCCGCAGATGTGGACCTATGAGCGCAGCACGAGTTTTCCAACGCGTGATGGCAACGGTGACGCCACGCCCAAGGATGAAACGGGTTCCACATACCGCGCCTTCACCTGTATCCCCGGTCACTATCACAAAAACTTCAGCCACAACGGCATCCGCACCGCCATCCTGCGTGGCATCGCCTGGGCAGGCAAACGAGCCAACATCGACGAGCTATGCAAACCCAACGAACTTGGCGATGCTTTACGTTATGCTGAGGGCGGCTGCCCCAGTCCACAAGGCATCGTGAAGGACCTCGAAGTGCATCCCGAGTTCGATCTCTCACTCGTCGCGGCCGAGCCCCTGATCAACAAGCCCATGAACATCGATTGGGATGAAAAAGGTCGCCTCTGGGTCGTTGAGACACCGGAATATCCCAATGGTCTGCGTCAGGCCAATGTCGAGGCTTGGAAAGACAGCGGTGCCGTCAAACCGGGGCAACACGAGCGCCAGCCGCTCGACTGCGTGAGCATTCTCGAAGACACCAATGCGGACGGCATCATGGATAAAAAAACCGTCTTTGCCGACAAGATCGAACTGGCCACGAGCAGCGTGTTTTATAAAAACGGTATCATCGTCTGCGCGGCCCCAGACATCTGGTTCTTTGAAGACACCGATGGCGATGACAAAGCTGACAAGCGCACCAAGATCTACACGAACCTCGGCAACCGCGACACTCATGCGGTCATCAACAACCTGCGCTGGGGCCTCGATGGGTGGATTTATGCCACACACGGCTAC